>NZ_PIOG01000031.1:0-159551 GCF_002810545.1 Klebsiella sp. A-Nf5
GCGATGTTGAGGCCGCAACACCGGCAGTTTCAGCAGCCCCAGGACCCGCGGTGATTTGGGTTTGTAGGCCGGGTAAGGCGTACGCCGCCACCCGGCATAGATGCGGCTCCAAGCCTGATGCCATCGCCCGGCGGCGCTGCGCTTGCTCGGGCCTACAGACAGTCAGAGCCGAATAAGGTCGGGTAAGCGAAGCGCCACCCGACAAAACAACGGCGCATCCGCTGACCTCACCTCATCCGGTGCTCTCCGTTGACCAGCGCGTCGCGATCGAAAAAGCGCTGGATCACGCCCTCCGCCATAAACGCCGCCCGATCGGACATATGGGCGATGACGTCGGCATCGTGGCTGACCAGCAGATAGGTCATGCCGTGCTCCTGTTTCAGGCGGTTAAGCAGATTGAGAATTTCCGCCTGCACCGACATATCCAGCGCCGAGGTCGGCTCATCCAGCAGCAGGATCTGCGGGCGCAGCAGCAGGGCGCGGGCAATGGCCACGCGCTGCCGTTGCCCGCCGGAGAGCTGGTGTGGATAGCGGCGCACGGCGTCGGCGGCCAGACCCACCTGCTCAAGGGCGGTGGTCACCCGCGGGGCAACGTCGCGGATGCCGTGGATCTGCAGCGGCTCCGCCAGGGTGCGCCACAGGGTATGGTTGGGATGCAGCGAGGCGTACGGATCCTGAAACACCATCTGCACGTTGCGTCGCAGCGCGCCCTGAAAGCGGGCGCCCGGCGCGATGCCCTGGCCCAGCAGTTCCACGCTGCCGCGCCATTCGCGCTGTAATCCGGCGAGCACGCGCAAAATCGTCGATTTGCCGCAGCCGGAGGCGCCGATCAGACTGAAGGTTTCCCCGGCGTCGACACAGAAACTGGCGGCAGAGACCGCCGTCTTCGCGCCGAATGTTACCTGCAAATCCTGAAGATTAACGATCGCCATGGGCCGTCTCCGTAAAGTCCTGGGTTCTGTCGAGGGTCGGCAGCATCTGGCCGTAAGTGTGCGCATTCGGCCGGCAGGTCCACAGGGTGCGCGTATAAGGGTGCGTCGCGCTCGGCAGCGCCGGCGCCGGCATCTCATCGACCCGGCTCCCCTGGTACATCACCAGCACGCGATCGCAATGCGCGGCCACCAGCGGCAGATCGTGGCTGATCAGTAACATGGCCATCTGCCGCTGTGCGCACTGCTCCACCAGCAGCTCGAGGATCTGGTTGCGCAGGCGGGCGTCGAGGGCCGAGGTCGGCTCGTCGGCAATCAGCACTTTCGGGTTATTAAGCAGCGCGAGGGCGATCATTACCCGCTGCCCCATCCCGCCGGAGAGCTCGCCGGGATAGCGGCTGAGGACCGGCAGATCCAGACCGACGGCGGCGATGGCGTCTTTAACCGCCTCGGCGCGCGCGCGGCGGCTGAGACGCTGATGCAGGGTTAACGCCTCTTCCAGCTGCGCCTGAATGGACTGCACAGGATTTAGCGCATAGCGCGGATCCTGCAGCACCATAGCGATATCGTTGCCGCGCAGCGCCCGCCAGCCGCGGGCGCTGAGGGTTAGCACATCGCGCCCCAGCACCTCCAGCCGTTCGGCGCTCACCACCCCGGGCTTGCGCACCAGGCCCATCAGCGCCCGGGCGGTCATCGATTTGCCGGAGCCGGATTCGCCCACCAGCGCCAGCCGCTCGTTGCCGAGGGTGAAGCTGACGTTATCCACCACCCGGGCGGTGGGGTAGTCGACGGCGAGTCCCTGGACGGTCAGTCGGATGTCAGTCATGTTGCGGCTCCAGAATATCGCGCAGGCCATCGCCCAGCAGGTTAAACGCCAGGCTGGCGAGCAGGATCGCCGCGCCGGGGATGGCGGCGATCCACCACTGGTCGAAAATCACCTGCATCCCGTCAGCAATCATCGCTCCCCACTCCGCCATCGGCGGGCGGGCGCCAAGGCCGAGAAAGCCGAGCCCGGCAGCGGCGAGGATAATGCCCGCCAGATCGAGCGCCAGCCGGACAATCGCCGACGGCAGACACAGCGGCAGAATATGGCCGACCAGCAGCCGCCAGCCGCGAATACCCAGCATCTCCGCCGCGGCGAGGTAATCGCTATGGCGCAGGCGCTGAATTTCGCTGCGCGCCTGACGGGCGTAGGCCGGCCAGGTGGTCAGGGCTAACGCCAGCGCGCCGTTGACCAGCCCCGGGCCGAGCATCGCCACGAACGCGAAAGCGAGGATCAGGCGCGGCATCGACATCACCACGTCGGTAAACCGCATCAGTATCCGCTCCAGCCACCCGCCATAGTAGCCGGAGAGGATACCTACCAGCAGCCCGACGGGCAGGGTAATGGCGGTCACCAGCGCCACCAGACCCAGCGCCGGGCGGGTGCCGTAGAGCAGGCGCGACAGCAGGTCGCGGCCGTAGCTGTCGGTGCCGAGCCAGTGCCCTGCGCCCGGCCCCTGCAGACGAGCGGCGGCATCCTGCCAGTTGGGATCGTGCGGTGCCAGCCACGGGGCGAACAGCGCGGTCAGCACCAGCAGGATCACCAGGGTCAGGCCACTGAAGGCGGCGGGTGAGCGGCGCAGACGGCGTAAAAACAGATAAGTCGGCATCAGCGCACCCTCGGATCGGTTAACCGCACCAGCAGGTCGGTCAGGTTATTGATCAGCACAAAGCTCACGCCAATCAGCAGCGTGCCGCCCATGATCGCCGTGGTATCTCCGGCGAACAGCGCGGTGGTGAGATAGCGGCCGATCCCCGGCCACGAGAAGACGGTTTCGGTGAGCACCGCCCCTTCGAGCATCGAGGTCCAGGCGAGAGCGGTCACCGTCAGCAGAGTGCCGCGGATATTGGGCAGGACGTGGCGCAGCAAAATCGTCATCTCTCCGGCCCCTTTGGCCCGCGCCAGCAGAATGTACTCTTTGTTCATCTCGCTCAGGCAGGCGGAGCGGGTCAGACGGGTGATGCTGGCCAGCGAGTAATAGGCCAGCACCAGCACCGGCAGCGCCAGATGGCCGATCGCATTTTTAAACGCCGCGGTATCGCCGGAGAGCCAGGTGTCGATCAGCGCAAAACCGCTGCGCGGCTCGACGGTGTACTGATAAATATCGTCGAGGCGACCCGGGCCCGGCGCCCACTGCAGCCGGGCGTAGAACAGGGCCAGCATCAGCAGGCCGAGCCAGAATATCGGCACCGAGTTGCCCAACAGGGTAAAGGTGCGCACCGCCAGATCCCACGGTGAACCGGCGTAACGCGCGCACAGCACCCCGGCGACGATGCCCAGTACCGCACCGACGATCAGCGCCAGGGTCGCCAGCTCAAGGGTGGCCGGGAAGACCGCCAGCAGATCGTGGAGCACCGGCTGGCCGGTGGCGCTGGCGATACCGAGATCGCCATGGGCCAGGTTGACCAGGTAGTGCCAGAACTGCACCGGCAGCGGCTGGTCGAGACCCAGCTGATGGCGAACCTGGTCATAGGTCGACTGGCTGGCATGGTCGCCGACGATCTGCAGTACGCGGTCGACGGGCGACAGCGCGGAGAGCGAGAAGGTGACCAGCAGCAGCCCGAACAGCGTGAGCAGCAGCGTCAACAGCCCCTGCAGCAGGCGGGTAAGGTGAGTGGAAAACGATGGCATGGAAAATGGAAATTCCTGGTATATCAGCATGGTACCCGGCGGCGCGACGCCGACCGGGCCTGGGTGAGGCGTCGGTCATCCGGGCAGGTGAGGCCGCCGTACCCGGTGACAAAAACCGCTTACTTGGTCACGTTATCGTACCAGACCATATCGGCGTTCAGCCCCTGCTGATAGCCCTTCACGTTATCACGCACCACGATCTGGGTTTTCCCCTGGTCAATAAAGACGTACGGCGAATGCTGCAGCAGGGATCCCTGCATCGTTTTGTACAGGTCGAGGCGCTTCGCCGGGTCCGGCTCCGCCACCGCGGCGAGGGTGGCTTTATTCAGCTCAGGGATCTGCCAGCCGTTGAGCCCGGCCACGGTGCTGGATTTACCATCGTTCCAGGCAAAAGCGCTGGCGTTGGAATGCGCATCAAAGTAGTCCGGGATCCACAGGCGGATCGCCGCCTGATGCTGTTTCGCGCGTACCCGGGCATAGACCTGGCTGCCGGCGGCTGGCAGCAGATCCACTTTCACCCCGCCCTGGGCGAAGCTGGCCTGCAGCGACTGGGCGATGGTGATAAACGGCGGTTTGTTCTCCACGTCGAGGGTGAAGTGGGCATCCTTAATGCCCGCTTTATCGAGGATAGCCTTAGCTTTTTGTGGGTCGAAGGTGAACGGATTGGTTTCCAGCGCCCCCGGCAGGCCGGCCGGCAGGAAGCTTTGGTGAATAAAGTACTGGCCTTTCAGCAGATTTTTGGTGATGCCCTGATAATCGACCAGCCAGCGCGCCGCCTCCCAGAAAGCCGGGTTATTGAGCAGCGGGTTGGCGCTGTTGGCGGTATTAAACACCAGATAGTTCTGCTCGGCGGATGGGATGCTCAGCACCTTCACGCCGGGTTTATCCTGCAGGGCGGCAATCTGGTCAGCGCCGAGATCGCGCGCCACGTCGGCATCCCCCTGCTGGATCAGCAGGCGGCGGGAAGCCGGGTCGGGGACGTTTTTAATAATGATGCTCTTGATCTTCGGCGCGCCGGTGGGGGAGCTGGCGTTGGCTTCCAGCACGATGGCCTGATGCGGCTGGTAGACGCGCATTTTATAGGCCCCGCTGCCCGCCGAGTGCATCTTCAGCCAGTCGTTGCCGAAGTCATTATTTTTCGCGTTCGGCGCCACCTGTTTTTCATCAACGATGGAGGCGATAGGGGTGGAGAGAATATTCAGCGCCACCGCCGGGCTGACGTCGGCGGTCCAGTGCAGCGTCAGGGTATGGTCATCAATCTTTTTCAGCTGGCTGGCGATGTTGTCCGGCTGCCAGCCGAGCACGTTGAGAATAAACGCCGGCGATTTATTCAGCGTCACCGCACGGGTGTAAGAGAAAATCACATCTTCCGGGCGCAGCGGATTACCGGAGGCGAATGTGGCATCCGGCTTCAGTTTGATGGTCAGGGTTTTGGCCGCCGGATCGGCCTGCCAGCTTTCGGCGAGGATCGGCACGATTTTTTCAGGGTTGTTGCGGTCCGGCTGCACCAGACGCTGATAGAGGCTGGGGACCGTCTGAATGCTGGAGAGTTCGTTCGCTTCCGCCGGGTCGAGGCTGACGATATCGTCGAGACCTTGGGCGACCACCAGCGTGTTGGGCGGTGTAGCGGCATGCGCGGCGGCGGTGAGCGCCGTCAGTACCAGTAAAGGCAACAGTTTTTTGGTCATGTGCAATCCCTGAAAAATGGTTGTTTTAATTTTTTATGCCTCGCTACGTTAGGCCGCTTGCCAAAAGGCGTAAAGTCAAAATAAGGATATCCTTATGCTAAAAACGCATATTCAAGATCGACAGGTTATTGCCGGTCGCGCAGAAGCGCCTTTCTCCGCTTCTGGCTTCTTGCTATAACAAATTGTCTATTGCAAGGAGGTGGGTGTGCCGGAAATCAATGAGTTTGGCCAGCAGGTGAACGATCTTGTCCCCGGCTGGCAGGGGGCGCAAGTCCTGCGGCGGACGGCGTTAAACGGCCGTTTTTGTCGACTGGAGCCGCTGGACGTTGACCGTCATGCGGCGGATCTGTTTGCCGCCTATGCGCTCGGCGACAACAGCGACTGGACGTGGCTGGCGTCTACGCGGCCGGAGAGCGTGGCGGCGACCGCCCACTGGATCGCGGGCAAGGTGAATGATGATGCTCTGGTGCCGTACGCGGTGATTGACCTGCGTAGCGAGCAGGCGGTGGGCATCGTCAGCTATATGGCGATCGAGCGGGAAATGGGCACGGTTGAGATCGGCCATGTCACCTGGTCGCGACGGATGAAAAACACCCCGCTGGGTACCGAAGCGGTCTGGCTGTTGCTGAAGAACGGCTTTGACCATGGCTACCGTCGGCTGGAGTGGAAATGCGATTCGATGAATGTCGCCTCGCGCCGGGCCGCCGAGCGGCTGGGCTTTAGCTGGGAAGGACGTCTGCGGCAAAGGCTGGTGCGTAAAGGGCGGACGCGTGACAGCGATATGCTGTCCATCATCGACGGCGAGTGGCCTGCGCGCGATGCGGCGCTGCGGGCGTGGCTGGCGGCGGAGAACTTTACTGCCGACGGGCAGCAGATCAAACGCCTGGAGGCGTTTCGCTAACATCAACCTATGTGGTCAAACCCGGGAACGGCACCCCGGTCGCGCTGCGCTTACCGGGGCTACGTTACATTGCCTCAGGGTAGGCCGGGCAAGGCGTAGCCGCCGCCCGGCATTGACCCGTTAACGGCGAACCGGCGCGTCGCCAGCGACATAATACGCCGCGGTGCTGCGCGGCAGCGGCTGGCGGCCGCGAATGGCGTCAGCCATCTTCTCGCCAATCATAATGGTGGTGGCGTTGAGGTTGCCGGTGATGATCTGCGGCATAATCGAGGCATCGACCACCCGCACGCCTTCCAGACCGTGGACGCGGCCCTCGCCGTCGACCACCGCCATCTCGTCGTAACCCATCTTACAGGTCCCGCACGGGTGGAACGCGGTCTCGGCGTGGTTGCGCACAAACTCATCCAGTTCGGCATCGCTCTGGCATTCTATTCCCGGACTGATTTCGCGGCCGCGATACTTATCCAGCGCTGGCTGGTTCATGATTTCGCGGGTAATGCGGATGGCGTCGCGGAACTCCTGCCAGTCCTGTTCATGGGACATATAGTTAAACAGGATCGCCGGATGGGCGTGCGGATCGCGCGACTTCAGGCGCACGTGGCCGCGGCTGGGCGAACGCATTGAACCGACGTGGCACTGGAAGCCGTGCTCTTTCACCGCGTTGGAGCCATTGTAGTTAATCGCCACCGGCAGGAAGTGGTATTGAATATTTGGCCAGGCAAATTCTGCGCGGCTGCGGATAAAACCGCCCGCTTCGAACTGGTTGCTGGCGCCAATGCCGGTGCCGCCGAACAGCCACTCGGCGCCAATCTTCGGCTGGTTCCACCACTGCAGCGCCGGGTAGAGCGACACCGGCTCTTTGCATTCATATTGCAGATACATCTCCAGATGGTCCTGCAGGTTCTCACCCACGCCGGGGAGATCGTGCACCACCGGGATATCGAACTGCCTGAGCAGCTCCGGGTTACCGACGCCGGAGCGCTGCAGGATCTGCGGCGAGGCAATCGCCCCGGCGCACAGCAGCACCTCTTTGTTGGCCGTCGCTTTGGACGGGATCGTGCTTTCTCCCTCCAGCCACTCGACGCCCACCGCGCGCTTGCCGGCAAAAATAATGTGATCGGTCAGCGCATGCGTGCGGATGGTCAGGTTCGGGCGACCGCGCGCCTGGTCGAGATAGCCGCGGGCGGTGCTGGCGCGACGGCCCTGCGGCGTCACGGTGCGGTCCATCGGGCCAAAGCCTTCCTGCTGGTAGCCGTTGAGATCGTCGGTGCGCGGATAACCCGCCTGCACCCCGGCGGTGACCATCGCCTCGAAGAGGGGATTATTGCCCGGCTTCGGCGTCGTCACACTCACCGGGCCATCGCCGCCGTGATAGTCGTTAGGCCCGATATCGCGGGTTTCCGCTTTCCGGTAGTAGGGCAGGCAGTCGAGATAGCTCCAGTGTTCCAGACCCGGCTCTTTGGCCCAGTTGTCCAGATCCATCGCGTTACCGCGGATGTAGCACATGCCGTTGATCAGCGACGAGCCGCCGAGCCCTTTGCCGCGTCCGCACTCCATGCGGCGATGGTTCATATACGGCTCAGGTTCGGTTTCGTAGGCCCAGTTGTAACGTTTGCCCTGCAGCGGGTAAGCCAGCGCGGCGGGCATCTGGGTGCGGAAATCGAACCGGTAGTCCGGGCCGCCGGCTTCCAGCAGCAGGACGGTGGTGTTTGGATCTTCAGTCAGTCGTGTTGCCAGAACGTTGCCGGCGGAGCCGGCGCCAATAATGATGTAGTCAAATTGCAAAAAAACCTCCCGGTTAAAATATGGACTGGAATTTACCCATCTCAACCTGGATGGACTTCACCTGGGTGTAACTCTGCAGCGTCATGACGCCGTTCTCGCGGCCAATGCCGGAGTGCTTATAGCCGCCAACCGGCATCTCCGCCGGGGATTCACCCCAGCTGTTGATCCAGCAGATGCCGGCTTCCAGCTGGTGGATAAGACGGTGGGCACGGTTGAGGTTGGGCGTCACCACGCCGGCGGCGAGGCCGTATTCGGTGGCGTTGGCGCGGCGAATGACCTCCGCTTCGTCGGTATAGCTGAGGATCGACATCACCGGGCCGAAGATCTCTTCGCGCACGATGGTCATCTCGTCGCTACAGTCGGTAAACACCGTGGGGGCGACCCACGCGCCGTTATCGAAACCATCGCCTTTCAGCGCCTCGCCGCCGCACAGCAGGCGCGCGCCTTCGCGTTTGCCGCTCTCGATATAGCGCAGAACGTTGTCGCGATGGGGGAAGCTGACCAGCGGGCCGAAGTTGGTGTCATCGGCAAACAGATCGCCGGGGCGGATGCGGCCCACGCGTTCGAGGATCTTGTGCTCGAATTCCGCCTTCTGTTTCGCCGGGACAAACACCCGGGTGCCGTTGGTGCACACCTGACCGGAGCTGTAGAAGTTAGCCATCATGGCGATATCGGCAGCGAGGTCGAGGTCGGCATCGTCTGCGATAATCAGCGGCGATTTACCGCCCAGCTCCATGGTGACCTCTTTCAGCGACGATGCCGCGGAGTTGGCCATCACTTTTTTGCCGCTGGCGACGCCGCCGGTGAAGGAGATTTTGGCGATACCCGGATGTTCAGTCAGATACTGGCCGGTCTCCGCACCGATCCCTGGCAGGACGTTAAACACCCCGTCCGGCAGGCCCGCTTCGCTGTAAATTTCCGCCAGCTTGAGGGCGGTGAGCGGGGTGACCTCGCTCGGTTTGAAAATCATCGCATTGCCAGCGGCCAGCGCCGGCGCCGATTTCCACAGGGCGATCTGGATCGGGTAGTTCCACGCGCCGATCCCGGCTACCACCCCCAGCGGTTCGCGACGGGTATAGACGAAGGAACTGTCGCGCAGCGGGATCTGGCTGCCTTCCAGCGCCGGGATCAAGCCAGCGTAATACTCCAGCACGTCGGCGCCGGTGACGATATCGACGGCGGCGGTTTCGCTGAGGGGTTTACCGGTATCCAGCGTCTCCAGTCGCGCCAGCTCGTCGTTGCGCTGGCGCAGAAGGTCGACGGCGCGACGCAGGATGCGCGAGCGTTCCATGGCGGTCATCGCCGCCCAGATTTTTTGCCCACGCTGCGCGCTTTCAACGGCGCGGTCGACATCCTCGCGTCCGGCAGCCTGAACAGTCGCCAGCACCTCGCCAGTGGCAGGGTTGATGGTCTCGAAGGTGCGACCGCTGGTGGCCGATGTATAACCACCATTAATATAAAGCTGCTGTTCTGCCATTCGGGACATAACGCCTCCTCGGTTATGGGTTCGGTAAATGCTGACGAATAAAGTGGCTGGTCAGCGACTGCGCCAGCGTCTTATCCAGCGGTTTGCCGCTGAGCGCCGCCCGCAGCCACAGGCCGTCTATCAGCGCCGCCAGCCCGTAGCCGGCCTCCTGCGCCTGCTCGCGCGGCAGCTCGCGGCGGAATTCGTACACCAGGTTCGACAGCAGCCGACGGCTGCTGACCTGCTGTAACCGATAAAGCATCGGCTGGTGCATGCTGCTGGCCCAGAAGGCCAGCCAGGCCTTCATCGCCGCGCTGCTGATCTGCGTCTCATCAAAGTTGCCGCCGACAATCGCCTGCAGGCGCTGGCTGGCGCTGCCGTCCGGCAGGGCGTGCAGACGGTTGAGCACCGCGTCGCGCAGCTGGCTGGTGATGTCGCGCATGGTCGCCTCCAGCAGACCATTTTTATCTTTGAAATAGTGACTGATGATCCCCGTCGAGACGCCCGCCCGTCGGGCGATCTGCGCGATGGTCGCATCATGCATTCCGACTTCATTTATTGCGTCCAGCGTGGCATCGATCAGTTGCCTGCGCCGGATTGGCTGCATCCCCAGTTTGGGCATTTTTGCCACTCCATTCATCAGCGTTGGTTAACTATTAAAGCGGTTTTTGATTGGACGTTCAATATAAAATGTGTCTTAATTGTTACGTTATTGAATTTTAATAGTTACAAAAACAGTGGGGATACTGGATGACAGATCTTTCGCAAAACAGAGAAAAGGACAAAATCAATCCGGTGGTTTTTTATACCTCGGCCGGACTGATTTTGTTGTTTTCCCTGATGACGATCTTTTTTCGCGATTTTTCTGCCGAGTGGATTGGGCGCACCCTCAACTGGGTGTCGAAAACCTTCGGCTGGTACTATCTGCTGGCGGCGACGCTGTATATCGTCTTCGTCGTCTGCATTGCCTGCTCGCGCTTCGGCTCGGTGAAGCTCGGCCCGGAGCAGTCAAAGCCCGAGTTCAGCCTGCTGAGCTGGGCGGCGATGCTGTTCGCCGCCGGGATCGGTATCGACCTGATGTTCTTCTCGGTCGCCGAGCCGGTGACGCAATATATGCAGCCGCCGGAAGGGGCGGGGCAGACCATCGAGGCGGCGCGCCAGGCGATGGTCTGGACGCTGTTTCACTATGGCTTAACCGGTTGGTCAATGTATGCCCTGATGGGTATGGCGCTGGGATACTTTAGCTATCGTTATAATTTGCCGCTCACCATCCGCTCGGCGCTGTACCCGATTTTTGGCAAACGGATCAATGGGCCCATCGGCCACAGCGTCGATATTGCGGCGGTGATCGGCACCATCTTCGGCATCGCCACCACCCTCGGTATCGGCGTCGTGCAGCTCAACTACGGTCTGAGCGTGCTGTTCGATATTCCGGACTCGCTGGCGGCGAAAGCAGCTCTGATTGCGCTGTCGGTGATCATCGCCACCATCTCGGTCACCTCCGGGGTGGACAAGGGCATCCGCGTGCTCTCCGAGCTGAACGTCGCCCTCGCGCTGGGGTTGATCCTGTTTGTATTGTTCATGGGCGATACCTCCTTCCTGCTTAATGCGTTAGTGCTGAACGTCGGCGACTACGTCAACCGCTTTATGGGCATGACGCTGAACAGCTTCGCCTTCGACCGGCCGGTGGAATGGATGAATAACTGGACGCTCTTTTTCTGGGCGTGGTGGGTGGCCTGGTCGCCGTTTGTGGGCCTGTTCCTGGCGCGCATTTCGCGCGGGCGCACCATCCGCCAGTTTGTGATGGGCACCCTGATTATTCCGTTCACCTTTACCCTGCTATGGCTGTCGGTGTTCGGCAACAGCGCGCTGTATGAGATTATTCACGGCGATGCGGCCTTTGCCGAGGAGGCGATGGTCCACCCGGAGCGCGGATTCTACAGCCTGCTGGCGCAGTACCCGGCGTTTACCTTTAGCGCGTCGGTGGCGACCATTACCGGTCTGCTGTTCTACGTCACCTCCGCCGACTCCGGCGCGCTGGTGCTGGGGAACTTCACCTCGAAGCTGAAGGACATCAACAGCGATGCCCCGAACTGGCTGCGCATCTTCTGGTCGGTGGCCATCGGTCTGTTGACCCTCGGCATGCTGATGACCAACGGCATCTCGGCGCTGCAGAACACCACGGTGATCATGGGGCTGCCGTTCAGCTTTGTGATTTTCTTCGTGATGGCCGGGCTGTATAAATCCCTGAAAGTGGAAGATTACCGCCGGGTCAGCGCCAGTCGCGACACCGCCCCGCGCCCGATGGGCCTCCAGGATCGTCTGAGCTGGAAGAAGCGCCTGTCGCGGCTGATGAATTACCCGGGCACGCGCTATACCAAACAGATGATGGAGACGGTGTGCTACCCGGCGATGGAAGAGGTAGCCCAGGAGCTGCGGCTGCGCGGCGCCGCGGTGGAACTGAAGAGTCTGCCGCCGGAAGAGGGCGAGAACCTTGGCCACCTCGATCTGCTGGTGCACATGGGCGACGAGCAGAACTTCATCTACAAGATCTGGCCGCAGCAGTACTCGGTGCCGGGCTTTACCTATCGAGCGCGCAGCGGGAAATCCACCTATTACCGGCTGGAGACCTTCCTGCTGGAGGGCAGTCAGGGTAACGACCTGATGGACTACAGCAAAGAGCAGGTGATCACCGATATTCTCGACCAGTACGAGCGGCACCTGAACTTTATCCATCTTCATCGGGAAGCGCCGGGGAACAGCGTGATGTTCCCGGACGGCTAATCAGGGGAGCCCCCGTCGGGGAAAGGCTGACGGGGGCGATGGTCGTTACGGGTAGTTAAAGGCGTCCGGATGGTTGTCGAGGCTACCGCTGAGGGCGGCAAACAGCACGGTTTTGCCATCGATGGACAGGGCATCGCTGACGTTAAGCCAGGTCAGCTTCTCCTGGTCGGTTTTTTCATCGACCACCGAGTAAACGCCCGACATCTGTTGGCTTTTCTCGGACCAGATCACCGCGATACGTTCATGACCGCAGTCGTGGGGTTTGCAGGCGCTTAACACCTGCCAGGATTCGCTACCCAGCTTCACCGTCTGCGCCGGCGAACCGGTGCCGCCGGTGGTTACCCAGGCGGGCAGCTGATGGCCTTTGACCATCTGGTTAAACGACGCCCGGGTGGCGGCATCGTGGGCCAGACTGTTCAACGTGACATCGCCTTGCGCCATGACACTGGCGGAGGCGGCTAAGGTGATGATAGCGGTAAGCGCTTTAAACATGTTTCCTCCTGGACTTATTCCGTCCTCATAACAAGCCTCTTTATAGTGAGCGTAGGGAATGATTAATGCAAACTCTGACATATTTTCTGTGAATGATTAGGAGCGGTGCGCGCATGGACGTTACGCTAAGCGATATGCCATGATGCGGATTGATTTATTTTCCAAATATATGCCCTTGTGATAAAGCAGTTAGCGAAATGGCATAGTTATTCAGGCGATAAAGCATGGCGTATGTGAATCATCTACTGACGTTTATTGAGAGTAATCCGGCGCTGGCGGTGGGGTTTAATCTTATTCTGCTGCTGGTCTCCGGCATATTTGCCCATCTTTTATGCAAGTTCTTGCTGATTAAAGTGGTGCGTAAGGTCTTCTTTAGTAGCCACAAACAGGATGTGCCGCTGGAGAAGGATCGACGCATCGCCGAAAAGCTGTCCAATTTCATTCCGGTTATTATCGTCTATTACGTCCTGCAGTTTATGCCGGCGATGCCGACATCGCTGGTGACGGCGATTAATACCATCTGCGGGATCTTGTTTTTTATTTTTATGTCGGTGTTTTTCAACGAGATGTTGGATATTGTCAACAGCTCTTATCTGCGAAAGACCAAACGTAAAAATCATTCCATTAAGGGCTATATCCAGATAGGCAAAATCTTAGTCCACATCCTGGCGGCGATTATGATCCTCGCCGTGATGTCGAACAAATCGCCGATCATTATTATCTCCAGTCTGGGGGCAGTGGCGGCGGTGCTGATGATCGTGTTCCAGCATACCTTGCTGTCGCTGGTGGCGAACGTTCAGCTGTCGTCCAACGATGTGCTCCAGTTGGGGGACTGGATTGAAATGCCTGACAAGAACCTCAGCGGTGAGGTGACGGATATCGCGCTGCACACCATTACCATCCGCAACTGGGACAATACGATCTCCCGCATCCCGACCAAGAATTTCCTCACCGAGACCTATACCAACTGGCAGGCGATGTTCTCCTCCGGGGCGCGGCGGATCATGCGCAGTATCGCCATCGATCAGCACTCGGTGCGTTTTCTCGACCAGGAGATGCTCTCCTCGATGCTGACCATCCGTGGGGTGAGTGAGCCTTTGAGCACGCTGCTTGATGGCCGGGATCCCGGCGGCGTGGCCGACCGCTGGTTTGTCGATAACGGGCTGACCAACCTGACCCTGTTTCGCCACTATCTGATGCACTATCTCGCCGAGCGACCAGATATTATTAAGGAGATGTACATTGTGGCGAGAACGCTGAAACCGTCGCCGTCGGGCATCCCGCTGGAGATTTACTGCTTCACCTCATCGACGCTGTGGAAAGACTACGAAAATACCCAGTCGGCGATATTTGAGTACATTACCGCCGTGGCCGGGCAGTTTTCCCTGCGACTTTATCAGTATCCCGCCGGGCACGATTTCTGGCGTCTCTCCCAGGAGCATGCCGCCCGGACGGGCCTGCCGCCGTCGGCCGAAGGCTAAGCAGTGATCTGCTGGCGCCAGAGGGCGATCTCCTCCTCCAGCCAGGCGATGAACCGGGCGACTTCCCGCCGGTTCTCCGCCTGCGGGGAGACGGTCAGCCAGTAGTGCCAGGGGTAGGGGACGGTGACGGCGGTGAGCTGCACCAGCTCGCCGCGAGCTATCGCCCCCGCCACCAGGGAGCGCCGCTCCAGCGCCACGCCGGCCCCCAGGCGGACCGCCTCCAGCACCAGATTGGAGTCGTTCAGGCGCAGGCCCGAAGGGACGATCGGCTTTTCCAGCCCCGCCTGGCTGCACCAGGCGTTCCAGGACTCCATGGAAAAAATAATATCGCTGGCGGCGATCGCCTGCGGGGTGGTCGGCAGGTCGCCGCCGCGATAGCCGGGGGCGGCGACCACCAGTTGTTCATCGGCAAACAGATGCCGGCTTTCCATCCCCTCCCAGTCACCTTGCCCCATGCGAAGGGCCAGATCGATACCCTCCTGCTGCAGGTTAACCACCGCCAGGCTGGTCAGCAGGCGCACCGCGATCTGCGGATGCCGCGCCTGAAAGCGCGCCAGCCGCGGCAGCAGCCAGTGGCAGCCAAAGGAGGGGAGCGTCGCCAGGGTCACTTCCAGGGTGCGGGGTTTGATCTGCACCATGCGCGTGGCGTCGGCGATGTGCTGTAACGCCTCGCGGATTTGCAGGGCATAGAGCCGTCCTTCTTCCGTGATGCGCACCCCGCGGCCGTGGCGGATAAAGAGCGTGACGCCGACCAGCGCTTCCAGCTGTTTGATGTGCTGGCTGACCGCCGAATGGGTCACGTTCAACTCGTGGGCGGCCTGCGTCACGCTGCCGAGGCGCGCCACCGCCTCAAAGCTGCGCAGGCTGGCGACAGGGGGAAAATCTGCCATGGTGGTTTCTCTGTCAGTGAGTCGATACGTTAACGTTACTACCGGGTTAACGGGTTTTAAAGCCGCTGCGAACAGGCTGAAAAGGGGCTGTATGCTGCCTCAGTCGGTATAGCACAAGGGGGACAGGAGGGCTACCGCGAATCGCCAATCTGTTAGTTTGACTAACCATTGCGGTAAGTATCCCGTGATATTCGCGGCATGGGTTTTCCAGTAAGGTAAAGCCGCAACCCCTTTATCGCAGGCAGGAGTGACGATGAAACTCATTGGTATGATGGATTCACCTTATGTAAGACGCGTGGCGGTTTCTCTGGCGCTCTATGGCGTGGAATTCGAGAGTCTGCCGCTCTCGGTCTTTAGCGGCTTTGACGAATTTTCCCGTATTAATCCGGTGGTCAAGGCGCCGACGGTGGTGCTCGATAACGGGACGCAGCTGATGGACTCCACCCTGATCCTCCACTATTTCGAAACGACCAATCCCACCGGGCGCCGGCTGCTTCCCGCGCAGCCTGACGCGCTGGCCCGCGATCTGCACCTGCTGGGGGTGATCCTCGCCGCCAGTGAAAAAGCGGTCCAGCATGTTTATGAGCACCGTCTGCGGCCGGAAGAGAAGCAGCATCAGCCGTGGATAGCCCGGGTGACCGGCCAGCTGCTCGCCGCCTGTCGGGAATGGGACGCCCGGCTGGCAGACCGCGCCGCCGCCGCGCAGCCGGATCAGGTGCTGGTCACCAGCACGGTGGTCTGGTCCTTTATCCAGTTGATGATCCCGGCGGTGGTGTCGGCAGCGGCGTTTCCTCATATCCGCGCGCTGGCGGAGAAAGGAGAGGCGCTGCCGGCGTTTCAACAGTATCCGCTGGGTTAACGGCAGGGATGGAGAGGGGCGCCGCAGCGTGGCGCCCTGAAGCAGGAGAGGATCACCAGCAGACAAACCCGCCGTCGACCACCAGGTCTACGCCGGTGCAGAACGAGGCGGCGTCGCTGGCGAGGAACAGCGCCGGGCCGGCCATCTCTTCCACCTTCGCCATTCGCTGCATCGGCGTCTGGCTTTCAAACTCGCGGGTCTGGTGCACCATCTCCGGACGGGTATTCATCGGCGTGGCGGTATAGCCCGGGCTAATGGAATTGACGCGGATCCCTTTGCCCACCCACTCCATCGCCAGGCTTTTCGACAGATGGATCACGCCGGCTTTGGAGCAGTTGTAATGCGCCTGGTCGAGGCCGCGGTTAACGATAATCCCCGACATCGAGGCGATATTGATAATCGACCCGCCGCCGGACTCCAGCATCAGTTCCGCTTCCGCTTTGCAGGAGTTCCATACGCCGGTGAGATTGATATCGATCACCCGCTGCCATTGCTCGCTCTCCATCTCCAGCGCCGGATTGGCGTTGGCGATCCCGGCGGCGTTGACGGCGATGTCGAGGCGGCCAAAGCGGTTTTTGGCCAGCGCGACGGCGGCGCGCAGGTCGGCAATCTGGCGGACATCGCCGGTATAAGAACAAGCCTGACCGCCGATGGATTCAATATGGCTGACCGTTTCCGCCAGCCCGCCGTCGTCGCGAAGATCAAAACAGACTACCCGCGCACCCGCGCTGGCGAGGCTGCAGGCGATGGTCTGGCCGATACCGCTGCCGGCGCCGGTGACGAAGGCGACGCGCCCCTGCAGGTTAAACAGCTGCTGTGCAAAATCTTTACCGATCATAATGTTTACTCTCTTCAATATAGTGTCGAACGTCGGGAGCCCTGTTTCCCGAATGGCGGCGCGTAGCGCCTTATCCGGGCAACCTTTCGGCGGTGTTACGTAGCCCCGGTAAGCGAAGCGCCACCGGGGGGCCGTCCCGGGGTGGTGGCGCCAATGCGGGACACCTTATTCGGGCGATGGGGCCCGCTAACCCGCGGGGGATTACGACATAATCAAACCGCCATCGATATTGATGGTCTGCCCGGTGAGATAGCGCGCGTCGTCGGAGGCGAGGAAGGCCACCAGCCCGGCCACGTCTTCCGGTTTACCGGCGCGTTTCATCGGAATGCCCTCGACCCACTCGGCCATCAGTTCGCCCTTGCCGTAGCGCTTCTGCTCGGTGCTGAGAATTTCGCCCCACACGCGATCGTTGTAATCCCACATTTCGCTTTCAATAATGCCCGGGCAGAAGGCGTTGACGGTGATGTTCCACGGCGCCAGCTCGTGAGCCAGGCTTTGGGTAATGCCGATCACGCCCATTTTGCTGGCGGCATAATGCGGCGTGTAGATAAAGCCCTGCCGCCCCTGGCCGGAAGAGGTATTGATCAGGCTGCCGTGATTCTGTTTCACCATATATTTGGCCGCCTCGCGGCAGCACAGCCACACGCCGGTGGTGTTGACCGCCAGCACTTTTTCGAAATCAGCTTTTGGCATCCGGTCGTAGTAATCGATGGTGATCACCCCGGCGTTCTGAATGGAGACGTCAATAGTGCCGAAGCGGGCGGCGGCCTGCTCATATAGCCCCTGAACCTGGGCTTCATCGGTGACATCGACCTGCAGCGATAAAATATCCGCCTGATAGCGCTGACGCAGGGTGTCGGCGGTCTCGTGAACGCGCTCGGCGTTGGAGACCATCACCAGATTCGCGCCGTCGCGGGCAAAGCGCTCCGCAATACCTGCGCCGATGCCGCGGCAGGCGCCGGTGATCACCACCGTTTTGTTCTGGAAATCTCGTTGCATATTTTTTCCCTTTCGCTGAGCCGGGCACCAGGCCCGGCGGAAGATGTGAATCGTTACCGGTTAGCTGGAGGTGGCGCCGTTGGGGGAAATGGCGGCCAGTTTTTCCTCGTGGCGGCGCATCAGGATGACCTTGCTCTGCAGCTTCTGCTGGAACTGGTCGACGACCACAGCGGTGACGATCACCACGCCTTTAATCACCATCTGCCAGAAGTCGCTGACGCCCATCATCACCATGCCGTCGGCAAGGAAGACGATGACGAAGGCGCCGATAATTGACCCGGTCACCCGACCGCGGCCGCCGGCCAGCGCGGTGCCGCCGAGCACGGTGGCGCCGATGGCGTCCATCTCGAACATGTTGCCGGTCATCGGGTGCGCGGTTTGCAGCTGTGATGCGACAATCAGGCCAACAAACGCCGCGCACAGGCCGGAGAAGGCATAGACGAATATTTTCGCTTTCACGATCGGCACGCCGGCGAGGCGGGCGGCGGATTCGTTGCCGCCGATGGCGTAGATGTAGCGGCCAAGCGGCGTTTTGGTGGTCAGCCAGTAGCCCAGCACGAGGAAGCCGATCATCAGCCAGATCGGCAGGTAGACGCCGAGCAGAGTGCCGGAGCCGAGGGTGGCGAAACCGGTGTTGCCCAGCGCTTCCATGCCGTTAAGATTCGGGTAGGTGCTCCCGTCGTTAAACAGCAGCGCGGAGCCGCGGGCGACGTACATCATGCCTAAGGTGCAGATAAACGGCGCCACGCCGAAGCGGGTGATCACCGCGCCGTTCACCAGGCCGACCAGCACGCCGAAGATCGCCACGCAGAGGATCACCTCCGGGACGTTAAAGAAAATAACATCGCCGTTCCACAGCGGCAGGCCGTTGGTCAGCAGCGCGCCCGCCACCATGCCGCAGATCCCCGCCACCGCGCCGACGGACAAATCAATGCCGCCGGTGAGAATGACCAGCGTCATGCCGATGGCCAGCAGGCCGGTGATCGCCACGTGCTGGGTCATGATCAGCAGGTTCGAGGCGGTCAGGAAGTTGGGTACCATCACGCTGAAGAACGCGATCACCAGCAGGAGGGCGATAAAGGTGCGGGCCTTCAGCAGGTACATATAAATCATATATTTCTGGTTCATGATGGATTCCAGCCTGATTAATCTTGAGGTGTTGAAGCCGCGATTAACTGTTCGCGGGTCACCGCGTGACGCGGTAGATCGGCGGTAATGCGGCCATCGGCCATCACCAGGATGCGGTCGGCCAGGGCCATCACCTCATCCAGCTCCGAAGATGAAAACATCACCGCCAGCCCCTGCTGGGCCATTTTGCCGATCAGGTGATAGACGTCGGTTTTCGCGCCGACGTCGATGCCGCGCGTCGGTTCGTCGAGGAATACCACCTGTGGCTGAGTCATCAGCGCTTTACCCAGCACCACTTTTTGTTGATTGCCGCCGCTCAGCGAGGTGATGGGCAATGTGGCGTCGCTGACCTTGATCGCCAGCTGCTGGATCATCTCTTTTACGCAGCTCTCTTCTTTTTGCGGGTTCAACCACCGCCAGGCGCGGCGGAACCCCTGCAGGCTGAAATCAGAGAGCGTCATGTTGGCCTGAATCGACATCATCTGTACCACGCCTTCGCCCTGACGGTCCTCTGGCACCAGTGCCAGCCCCTTTTTCAGACGTTGCTGAAAGCGCGTTTTGCCGATGCTTTCGCCGTTGAGATGCACCTCGCCGCGCTGGCAGGGCATCAAGCCCACCAGACCTTTAAACAGCTCGGTGCGCCCGGCGCCCAGCAGGCCGTAAATACCGATCACTTCGCCTTTGCTGAGGGTGAAGGTGACGTCATTAAGTTTGTAGCCGCCACTCGGATGCAGCGCGGTCAGCCCTTTGACGTCAAGCACTGCGTCGCCTTTCGGCGCCGGTTGATAATCAAAATGTTTTTTCTTATCACCGACCATCTGCTCGATGATCCACGGAACGCTGGCGTCGCTGACGTGACGCTCGCTGATAAAACGACCGTCGCGGAAAATGGTGATGTTGTCTCCAATCTCCATCAGCTCTTCGAGGCGATGCGAGATATAGATGATGGTCACGCCGCGGCGTTTAAGCTGCGCGATCACCTTGAACAGCACTTTGACCTCAGACTGGCTCAGCGCCGAGGTGGGTTCGTCCATGATCAGCACCCGAGTGTCTTTCGACAGCGCGCGGGCAATCTCGACTAACTGCTGGTGGCCGATACCGAGTTCACCGAGCGGGGTGTAGGGATCAACATCCAGCTCCAGCCGTTCCAGCAGCGATTTTGCCAGCGCGTACTGGTATTTTTCGTTAATGCGTCCTTTCTGAAAGAATTCATTCGCCATGAAGATGTTGTCCATCACATTCATATTGGGAAATAAATTCAGTTCCTGGAAAATAATACTGATGCCCAGTTTTTCTGCCTGATGCGTCGACTGTAATGAAACCGCTTCGCCATCAAGAATAATTTGCCCGGAAGAGGGCGTTTCCACACCGGCAAGCATTTTCATCATGGTGGATTTACCCGCACCATTTTCTCCGATCAGCACGTTGACCTTATTTCGATAGACCCGGTAATTAACATTATCCAGGGCGGTCACGCCGGGATAGACGCGCGACAGACCGCGGGTTTCGATAATCACTTCGGACTCAACGGGCTGGGGAGCGACGAGATCGTGCGGCGCCATATTATTGTCCCCCCGCATGAATGATTTTCGCCGGGGTAATTTCCGGGAGAGTTTGCGGAATATCCCAGGCCGAGAAGACGCCGTACACCTCCACGCTATCGCCGGTTTTGACGTTGGCTGTCTGAATCATTTTGACCGCCTGACTGTTGATATTCTTGCTGTACTCGCCGAACAGCACCTGGTCATTAAAGTCCTGATAGCTGGCGCCGCTGTAGCCGTCGCGCAGCTGGGTGCCGCGCAGGGTAGGGCCAATTTGCACCGTCACATTGCCGACGCTGGCGTCGGACAGGGTCATTTTGCCGCTGCGCGAGGCGGTATCGAGTTTGCTGACGGTACCTGAAACCTTGACGTAGAAGATGCAGGGGTTTTCATCCTGCGCACGGTAGCCGAGGGTTTTGCAGGCGCTATCAATGTCTTTTGCCGCCTTGAGCGCGCTCATCAGTTCCGCCGCCGGACGCGCTTTCGTCACCACCTGCGGTACGATGCTCTGCTGCCAGGTTTTATCCATATTCGCCATATGCGGGTTGGGCGGGGATTTCAGGTCTGCCAGCTCCTGCTGCGAGACGATGCGACAGCCCCCTAGCGCCAGTACGGCCAGCGTCAGACAGGTTTTCTTAAACATAATGCTCTCCTCTGCGCCCCCGCAGGGGCGCAACCACCCGAACTCAGGACTTAATGTTGAAATCCTGGACTTTATCGGCGTTATCCTGGGTAATCAGAATGCCGCGGAACATCACGCGCTGTTTGGCCGGTTTTTCGCCTTTTTGCAGGTAATTATCCAGATCGGTGACGCCCTGGGCGGCGATAGCCTGCGCCTGCAGCATCACGGTTGCCTGCAGGGTGCCGGCTTTCACGGCGTCGCGCTCATCGTTGCTGCCGTCGATGCCGACGACAATCACATCGCTACGGTTGGCCGCTTTCAGCGCCGCAATCGCGCCAAGGGCTACCGGCCCGTTGCCACAGATGACGCCTTTCACGTCGGGGTGCGCCTGCAGGATGCTGTCCATGATGCGTTTGCCGTCGATCAGGGTGCCTTTGGCATCCTGTTTCGCCACGCTGACCATATCCGGATACTGGTCAATGACCTGATGGAAAGATTTAGAACGGGTGACGCAGTTATTATCGGCGAGGTTGCAGGTCAGCTCGGCGTATTTGCCTTTCTCCGCCATTTTTTCCACGAAGACGTTGGCGACCTCAGAGCCGGCCTGGAAGTTATTGTGGGTAATTTGTTCCAGCGCCACATCATCAACCGGAATTTCGCGGTTAATTAAGACCACCGGAATGCCGGCTTTTTTGGCTTTTTCAATGGCGGCGACGCTGGCGGTGGAATCAGCGTTATCGAGAATAATGCCCTGCACTTTTTTACCAATCGCGGTGTCGATAAGCTCATTCTGCTTTTTGACATCTTCGCCATGGGACAGCACGGTGGTTTTATAGCCGAGCGCCTGGGCTTTTTCGCTGGCGCCTTTGGCTTCCGAGGCGTAATACGGGTTATCCAGCGAGTTGACCATGATCATAATGGTGCCTTTCTCCGCGGCGTGCGCGGCAAAGGAGAAGGCGGTCAGGGTAGCAGCGGTTAAAAGGGTTATACGTAATTTCATGACTCTGTTCCTGTATTTTTATATTCGAACAAATGAGCCCCTGAGCGGGCAGGCTTTTACGGTCTGAAATTTCCCCTGATGTATTCGGGGATAGCGATATCGTTATGGGCCGGGTTTCTCCTGTGATAAGTGAATGCGTGTCGTCGCGCAGTCTGGCGGTCAGGCTGGCGAGTCCGGTTTCCATAATGTTCGGTCGACCGCATGGCGCCACTCCTGCCAGCGCGTTTGTAAGCGCAGGTGGCGGGCCATGTCGGGCTGAAAGGTGCTGTGTTCGGTTAAGAAGGCCTGCAGATCGGCGGTCGACCCCGGATGGAGCGCTTTGCGCGCCAGCAACGCCGCGCCGATGGCGGACAGCTCCGGCACGTCGCTGCGCATCACCGGGCAGCCGAGCAGATCGGCCTGGTATTGCATCAGCCAGTCATTGTTGGTCGGCCCGCCGTCCACCATCAACGCCGTCAGGGTGAACTCCTCATGCTGACGCATCGCCACCACCACGTCGGCTATCTGATAGGTGATGGACTCCAGCGCCGCACGGATCAGATGCGCGCGTTTCACCCCGCGACTCAGGCCGCAAATCACGCCGCGGGCGCTGTCGTCCCACCAGGGCGCGCCAAGACCGGTCAGCGCCGGCACGAAGTAGACCCCGAGGGTTGAGTCGACGGAGGCGGGGAGGGTATTCAGCTCATGGGCCAGCTCGGCGGCAGAGAGTTCGCTCAGTCCGGTGCTGTCCGCCATCCAGGCGACGGCATCGCCGGTGTGGGGAATATTCCCTTCCAGGCCCCACACCAGCTGGTCACCATCGTGCCAGGCGACAGTGGTCGCCAGCGCGTCGATATCGCACTGGGCCGATTTGACCGGGGCCATGACCGAAGAGCCGGTGCCGTAGGTGGCTTTGACGCAGCCGGCCTCGCCGAGCGCGTGGCCGAACAGCGCGGCGTGGGAGTCGCCGATCATCGCCATGATCGGAATACCGTCCGGAATGGCGGCCAGTCCTTTGGTATGGCCGAAGAGGCCGCTCGACGGTTTAATGTCCGGCAACGCCGCGCGCGGAATGCCGAACAGCGTCAGCATCTCGTCGTCCCACTCGCCGCGGTGCAGGTTCAGCAGCTGGGTGCGGGCGGCATTGGAGTAGTCGCAGCAGAAGGCTTCTCCGGCGGTCAGATTCCACAGCAGCCAGCTGTCGATGGTGCCGAGGCAAATCTCACCGCGTTCGGCGCGCAGGTGGCCATCGACAGTCGCATCCAGCAGCCAGCGCATTTTGGAGGCCGAGAACAGCGGGGCGATTGGCAGGCCGGTGGCACACTTAATGTGCTGTTCCTGGCGATCGTGACGCAGTGTGTCGCAGAACGCGGCGCTGCGGGTGCATTGCCAGGTGATCGCCGCGTTAATCGGTTCGCCGCTGTCGCGATACCAGCCGATGGCGGTTTCCCGCTGGTTGCTGATGGCCAGCGCGGCGACGTTTTCCGCGCCAACGTGGGCCACCGCGCTGGCGATCACCGCCAGCGAGGCGGTAACCAGCGCTTCGCCCGATTGCTCCACCCAGCCGTCGCGCGGCGTTTGGATCGCCAGCGGCTGCGAGAATTTGACGATAACCTTGCCCCGGCTATCCAGCACCACCGCTTTGGCGTTGGTGGTGCCTTCATCCAGGGCAATGATGAACTCTTTTGCTGTCGCCTGCATCGTGCTCTCCTCGGTCACTCGGTGTCCTGGAACCGCGGAGACGAGGAATATCTCCCACCGTCTCCTGCGTCTGTGCAGGCCATGTTGTGACATTTCGTTATCATCTTTTTAATCACTGAATATATATTCGATAGTGATTATTTATTTGATACCTTAAGCCACAAACCCGGTGACGGGCTACCGGAAAAATCATCAATTGTGCTGGCAATCACATTTCGCCGATCGGTGAAAGCGGCGGCTGGCGGCTGGAGTGGTTGATTAACTGATTGAATTTAAATGCATTAGCAGAGCCAGCCCTGAAGCTAAAAAAGCACGTCAGGGCGGCAGAAAGGAAAAGCAGCGCGGCAGGTTAGTCGCTAACCAGCATGCGAGCGGTAGGATAATCGGTGATTAAAACATCAATGTAGCCGCCGGTGAGGGCGCCTTTGATGGCCGCGACTTTATCGGTACCGCCGGCCAGCGCGACCACGTTCGGGCATTTTTTGACCTTCTCCAGCGCCATACCGATCACCGGATCTTCATCATCGCGTAACACCGGATGGCCGTTTTTGTCGTAGTAGTGCAGGCAGATATCACCCACCGCGCCGCGCGCCGCCAGCACCTGCAGCATATCTTCATGATAGTAGTTACCGGAGGTTTTCAGCAGCTGGGAGGGTTCGAGAATGCCGATACCGACGATGGCGATATCCACTTCATCAAAGCGCGACACCACGTCAGCGACGTCTTTGCTGGCCAACAGCCGGTTGCGCTCCTCCATGGATCCCTCGATGCTCTGTGACGGCAGCAGCCAGGCGTCGCAGTTCAGGCGCTGGGCGAGGGTCTGGGTAAGAATCGTCGCCTGCACGTTACCGTTTGGCCCGACGCCGCCGAGCAGCTGGATCACGCCGCTGGCTTTCAGGTTTTGCGCATGAACTTCATCGACCATCGCGCGAATGGTTGAGCTCCACGAGGAGACGCCAATCAGATCTTTTGGCCGCAGCCGGGTTTCCAGATAGTGGGCGGCGGCGGAGCCAATCGCCCGCTTGATGGTATGATCGCTGGCCTCTTCCTCGGTATCCACCACCACCGCCTGCTTAAGGCCGTAGCGATCCTCAAGCCCTTTTTCGAGCTTCAGAAAGATGTTGGACGGCTGAACGACGCTGATCTTGACGACGCCTTCTTTCTGGCAGCGGGTAATGGCGCGGGAGACAAATGACTGAGACAGCGAGAGAAGTTGGGCGATATCAGACTGCTTTCGTCCTTCCAGATAGTAAAGCGTGGCAATCTTAACCAATAGCCGTTGTTCATCCTGCTTAGCCATATTAATCCTCGAAAATCATTTATCGCCTTTCTTCAGGCGGTTAGCTGCAGCCATTATCGTAGTGACTTTTATCATACGCGAAAAAAAATCAGACTTAAGTGTGACAGGCGTCTAACTTTTGCCAATCCTCAAAATCGGCTATGGACAAAAACAAAACAGCCAGGCCATAATCGAATAAAGAATCATTATTGAATATATATTCAAGGCGATTTCGAGTCAACGTGTTTATCCGGGCTTCGCCTGGAGCGGGAGGCAGAATGTTCCTGAGTGGGGCGCTGTGGCAGAAGGCTTACCACCCGGCATGGGGATATCTGGTTTTTTTAGTCCTTGCTGGAATAAATATTCCATGCTGAAAATAAATTCAGAGGTATGAAATGAATCCCTACAGATATGATATTCAGACGCTGGAGCGTAAAGCCCGCGCGGTGCGGCGCCACATTGTGCGCTTAAACGCCAATAGTCCGGCCGGCGGCCACACCGGGGCTGACCTTTCGCAGGTCGAACTGTTAACCGCGCTCTATTTCCGCGTCCTTAACGTCGCGCCGGACCGGCTCGACGACCCGCAGCGCGATATCTACATCCAGTCGAAAGGCCACGCCGTGGGGTGCTACTACTGCGTCCTGGCGGAATCCGGTTTCTTCCCGGTTGAATGGCTGGAGACCTACCAGCATGCCAATTCCCATCTCCCTGGCCACCCGGTACGGCAGAAAACGCCGGGCATCGAGCTGAACACCGGCGCGCTGGGTCACGGTTTGCCTGTTGCGGTGGGGCTGGCGCTGGCCGCGAAGAAAAGCAACAGCACCCGCCGCATTTTTTTGATCACTGGCGACGGCGAGCTGGCGGAGGGGAGCAACTGGGAAGCCGCCCTGGCGGCGGCGCACTACGGTCTGGATAACCTGGTCATTATTAATGATAAGAACAACCTCCAGCTGGCCGGGCCGACGCGCGAAATCATGAATACCGATCCGCTGGCCGATAAATGGCGCGCCTTCGGTATGGAAGTCAGCGAGTGCCAGGGTAACGACATGGCCTCGGTGGTCGCGGCCATCGAGGGGCTACAGCAGACCGGTAAACCGAACGTCATTATTGCCAACACCACGAAAGGCGCGGGGATCTCCTTTATCCAGGGGCGCCCGGAGTGGCACCACCGGGTGCCGAAAGGCGAAGAGATCGCTCTGGCGCTGGAGGAACTGAAAGATGAGTAATACAGAACACCTGGCTAACGTCATGGTCGAGGCCTTTATTGCTGCCGTAGAAAACGGCGTCGATCTGGTGCCGGTGGTGGCCGATTCCACGTCGACGGCTAAAATCGCCCCCTTTATTAAGCAGTTTCCCGGTCGGCTGGTGAACGTCGGCATCGCTGAGCAGAGCATGGTCGGCACCGCCGCGGGGCTGGCGCTGGGCGGCAAAGTGGCAGTGACCTGTAACGCCGCGCCGTTTCTTATCTCGCGGGCCAATGAGCAAATCAAAGTGGATGTCTGCTACAACAACACCAATGTGAAGCTGTTCGGCCTTAACGCCGGGGCCAGCTACGGCCCGCTGGCCAGCACCCACCATGCCATTGACGATCTGGCGGTGATGCGCGGCTTTGGCAATATCCAAATCTTCGCCCCCTCCACGCCGCGCGAATGTCGGCAGATCATCGACTATGCCCTTGCTTATCAGGGCCCGGTCTATATTCGTCTCGATGGCAAAGCGCTGCCGGAGCTGCTTGACGAGTCGTATCGCTTCGTTCCCGGCGCCGTGCTGACCCTGCGTGAAGGCGAGGACGTCGCGCTGGTGGCCACCGGATCGACGGTGCATGAGGTAGTGGAAGCGGCGCAGCAGCTTGCCGACCTCGGTATCCAGGCGAAAGTGGTCAGCGTGCCGTCGATCCGCCCCTGCGATACCGCTGCGCTGCTGGCGGCGCTCCGGCCGTGTGGTTCGGTGATCACCGTCGAGGAGCATAACGTCAACGGCGGGCTGGGCAGCCTGGTGGCGGAGGTGTTGGCGGAAGCGGGGGTGGGCATTGCCCTGCAGCGGTTGGGGATCCCGGACGGGGAGTACGCCGCCGCCGCCGATCGCGGCTGGATGCGCCAGTACCACGGGTTTGATGCCGCCGCCATCGTTGCCCTGGTGCAAAAAAGGGGCTGATGGCCTGAACGCCCGTCGCGTGAAGCGCGGGCGTTTACTGCTGCAATGCGCAAAGCGTGATGACCTGCTCCTCCGACGCTATCCAGTGCAAGGGATAGCGTTGCTCCGCAAACTCAAGCGCTAAGGTGCTTGCCGTTATGTCCACGATCTGAAAATCGGCGAACCCCAGCGCGCGCTGATTTGCCGCAGGCGTCGCCTTAAACCCACTCTCTTTGGCCGAAAACGCCAGCGTCAGCGCCAGCGGAAAGGGCAGGCCGCTGCGCAGCAGCGCCGTTTTTTCCGCCGGACTGATAATGCTGCTCTCCAGCTCCGCCGACAGCTGTGGGGGAAACCGGCGCTCAATATCGACGCCCACCGGCCGATCGGCGATCACCGCCAGCGCGCGCTGGCCGCAATGGCTGATGCTACCGAACCAGGGCGTGGGCCACAGCGGCTGGCGCTGGTCGCCGATGGCGGGAGGCTGTTTCTCCCCCACCTCACGCAGGGCGTACACCGCGGCGATGCGCCCGGCCAGGTGCTCCGCCTGCCGCTTGCGGCCCCAACTGCTCAGGCTGGCGTGATAGGGCAACCAGAACAGATCTTCAGGCTGGAAAGTCGCCGGGTCGAAATCGATCTGCTGCAGCGTATAGCCGGCCAGCGGCAGCGTGGCGTGATGGATGCGCATAGGACAAGGTTACCGCGGTTGTCCCCGCCCTTTATCCTGCAAGGGCGGGGGAGGGAGAACCCGCTATCAGAAGTGGGTGTTGACGCTCATATACCAGGTGCGGCCCGATTCGTTATAGGTCTCGGCACCGGCGCCATACATATAGCCGGTGGTGCCCCCGGTGGTCTGGGCGTTGCCCGCGCGCCAGTGACGCTTGTCGAAGACGTTATCCACGCCGCCGGTCAGACTGACGTATTTGGTGACGTCCCAGGTCGCGCTCAGGCCGAGGATGCTGTAGGGGCTGACCTCGTTCTTCTCGCTGCCGGTAACCGGTTGACCCTTGTAGTTGTACTTCTTCGGCTCCTGCTTGCCGTACCAGGTAAAGGTTGACTGCAGCGAAACGTCATCGCGTACCTGCCAGCTCAGTGTAGAGTTCAGCGTGTATTCCGGGATAATCGACAGACGATCGCCGGTCTCTTTGTTCTTACTCTGCAGCATGTAGGTGATGTTGTTGGTCCAGTTCACGGTCTCGCTTACTGGCACGTTCAACGTCCCTTCCAGGCCTTCCACCACCGCTTTCGGCACGTTTTCCCATTGGTAGAGGTCAGTGCCGCTGCCGTTGGTATAGACCGGGGCATAGCCCGCTTCAATCTTATTGCGATAGTCGTTGCGGAACCAGGTGACGCCCGCCAGCCAGCCGTCGCGTTTAAACTCGAGGCCAATTTCTTTGTTGATGCTGGTCTCGGCTTTTAAGTCATCGTTACCCTGCAGATAGCAACCGGATTTACTGGCGTAGCAGCCCTGTCCTTTGCTGTAGAGAATATAGTTCGGGTTGGTCTGATACAGGCTCGGCGCTTTATAGGCGCGAGCGATACCCATCTTCAGCGTGAAGTCGTCCCACAGCCCCTGCGACAGGTTGAGGGACGGGCTCCAGTTATTGCCGACAATGCTGTGATGATCGAAACGCAGCGCCGGAGTCAGCATGGTGGTGTCGGTCAGCTCCATGTTGTTCTCGGCGAACAGCGAGAAGATTTCCGCCTGCGAGTACGGGCTGCGGCCGGTGCTGTCGTAACCCGGAATTTCGCCTCCCGACAGCGCCTGGGTGTTGGACGCGTTATCCTTCATCCGCTGTTGATTCCACTCGCTGCCCAGCGTCAGGTTCTGATTAACCAGATAGTCGAACGGGATACTGACTTCACTGTGCAGCATCACATCTGACAGATCGATATCCGAGAACTGATTACTGTTAAAGATCCCCTCGGTGCCCCCGGCCAGGCCTTCGCCTTTGCGCGAGTTGCGGGTGCGCTCGTACTGCGCCCAGTTGCTGGTGGTCACCCCGTTGTCCCAGGCGCCGTTCCAGGTGACCGAGTAGGTGTTGCGATACAGCCGGTTGGTCTCTTTACCGTAGTTCTCTTTTACCAGGTCGTTGGTGTTGGTGTTCTGGGTGTCGCCAGCGTAGAGGTTGCCCTGGCGGCTGTAGCCGGCTTCAAACTCCAGCGACTGCATCGGGGCGAATTCCCAGCGCACCAGACCATCGATGTTTTTATTTTGTACCCCTTCGCGCCCGGCAGGCAGGGTGTCGGCATAGATCCCGGTACGTTCGGACTGATGGCCCTGGTTGATATCCCAGGCGTCGGCCTGCGTTTTGTCGAGGTTACCGAACAGACGGAAGCTGAAATCGCCGCCCAGCGGGCCGCTGAGGCTGAAGTTAGTGCGTTTGGTGGAGCCTTCATCCTTGTGCTCCGGGGCGTTCATATAGGTGTTCCATGAGCCGTGCCACTCATCGCCGGTTTTTTTGGTGATGATATTCACCACCCCGCCGGCGGCGCCGTTGCCGTAGCGGGCGGCGGCCGGGCCGCGAATGACTTCGATGCGTTCGATCATCTCCGGCGGCACCCAGCTGGTGTCGCCGCGGGTGTCGCGCTCGCCGCGCCAGCCAAGGCGCACGGAATTGCGGCTGGTGACCGGCTTGCCATCGATCAGGATCAGGGTGTTTTCCGGGCCCATGCCGCGGATATCAATCTGGCGGTTATTGCCGCGCTGGCCGCTGGTGGAGTTGCCGGTCAGGTTGACCCCCGGCATGGTGCGAATGATCTCCGAGACGTCGCGCGCTGGCGGGCGTTTGCGGATCTCATCGGCGGTGATCGTGGAGACGCCCGGCGCCTGCAGATTCTGCTCGGCGGCGGTGACCACCATGGTCTCTTCAGCCGCGCTGTTTTTATCGTCGGTGGCGGTTTCCGCTGCGCTTAACGGAAAAGCAACCCCGTAAATTCCCAGATTGACCAGCAAGGCCAGGGATTTGATCCTGTTATTCATTGTTATTCCTGCTCTTTAGTCGCCACGTTCCCCAAACGCCCCTTCCCACCGGGAGGGGAGGCGGCATAAATGTTGCCGGAAGAGGGCAAAGGCACTCCGTCGCTAGCTGAATAAGCTCTCTTCGACATGTTTTGTGAAAGACGCGCTTCCCACGGCGCGCTAATACGCTATTGCAAATGCAAATAGTTATCAATAATATTATCAATAAAGAATTACAATTAATTAAAAAAGTCACGCTATACATAGGGTTAATGACAGAATGTTAAGGACAGGAAGCGAGGAGTGGTGGCAAACCCTGCAGGGGCCGCAGTGCCGCGCAGTGGATGGCGCCATCGAGGTGACGTTCTGGTGGCGGGATCCGGCGGGGGATGAAACGCACTCTCCGCGCCGTCGGGTATGGCTCTATATCACCGGGGTGACCGACCACCATCAGAATGCGCGGCCGCAATCGCTGACGCGCCTGCCCGGGACCGACGCCTGGTCCTGGCGAACCACGCTGTCGCCGACCTGGCGCGGTAGCTACTGTTTTATTCCCTCCGACCGTGACGATGATTTTTCCCCTGAGGTGTTCAGCGCTGACGCGCCCGACCGCGCGCTGCTGCGCGAAGGCTGGCGCAAACTGCTGCCGCGGGCGATAGCCGATCCGCTGAACCCGCACAGCTGGCAGGGCGGACGCGGCCATGGCGTGTCCGCCCTGGAGATGCCGCAGGCGCCCGCGCAGCCCGGCTGGGACCAGTTTAATGAGGCGCATCCTCCCGCCCGTTGCCTTGAGTGGCGCAGCGCGCGTCTGGGCAACCATCGCCGGGTCTGGATCTACACCACCGGCGAGGCCGTCGACCCGCAAACGCGGCCCCTGGCGATCCTGCTCGACGGCCAGTTCTGGGCCGAGAGCATGCCGGTGTGGTCGCCGCTGGCCGCACTGACCCGCGAGGGGAGACTGCCGCCGGCGGTCTACCTGCTGATCGACGCGATCGACAACCAGCGCCGCGGGGTTGAGCTGCCCTGTCACCGCGATTTCTGGCTGGCGGTGCAGGAGGAGCTCCTGCCGCTGGTCCGCGATCGCGCCCCGTTTAGCGACCGCCCGGAGCGGACAGTGGTGGCCGGGCAAAGCTTCGGCGGCCTGGCGGCGATGTTTGCTGCTCTCAACTGGCCGCAGCGCTTTGGCTGCGTACTCAGCCAGTCAGGCTCCTACTGGTGGCCGCATCGCGATGGCCGCGGGACGGGCTTTATCGGCGAACGTCTCCGCCTGGGCGAGGTATCCGCGGCCGGGCTGCGCATCTGGCTGGAAGCGGGCCAGCGTGAACCGATTATTTTTCGCGCTAACCAGGCGCTGTTGGCGCAACTCACTACGACACAGCAGACGATTTTCTGGCGTCAGGTTGACGGCGGGCATGATGCGCTTTGCTGGCGCGGCGGGCTGACGGCAGGGCTTATCCAGCTCTGGCAGCCTCTGCTGTCGCACCCTTAGCACCGCGCTTTACGACAGGAGTTTGATATGCAATTCAGTAACCCTTTCGACAATCCGCAAGGGCAGTTTTACATTCTGCGCAATGACCAGCAGCAGTACAGCCTGTGGCCGGGGCACTGCGCCCTGCCTGACGGCTGGACGGTGGTGTGCCCCCCGCAGTCGGCCGAGGACTGCAACGCCTGGCTGGCGGCCAACTGGTCAACCCTGACTCCCGCCCATCATGCGTCATAAGGAGCTGACAATGACCACTCGTTTACCGCTGGTTGCCGCGCAGCCGGGGATCTGGATGGCCGAGCGCCTCTCCACTCTGCCAGGCGCCTGGAGCGTGGCCCACTATGTTGAACTGCGGGGCGCACTCGACCCGGCGCTGCTGGGTAAGGCGATTGTCGCCGGTCTGCAGCAGGCGGACACCCTCAGCCTGCGCTTTCAGGAAGAGGAGGGGGAAGTCTGGCAGTGGGTGGCGGCCGACCGCACCTTTGGCGAACCGGCGATCATTGACCTGCGTACGGCGCCGGATCCGCATCGCGCCGCCACGGAGCGGATGCAGGCGGACCTGGCGCAGGATCTGCGTGTCGACGGCGGCAACCCGCTGGTGTGCCATCAGCTGCTGCGCGTCGGCGACGACCGCTGGTACTGGTATCAGCGCTATCACCACTTGCTGGTGGATGGCTTCAGCTTCCCGGCGATAACCCGGCAGATCGCTGCCATTTACCGCGCCTGGCAGCGGGGGGAAGCCACTCCTGAGTCGCCTTTCACCCCCTTCGCCGAGGTGGTGGACGAGTACCAGCGCTACGCCGGCAGCGAGGCCTGGCAGCGGGATAAAGCCTTCTGGCAGGCCCAGCGCCAGGCGTTACCGGCGCCAGCCTCACTCTCTGCCGCGCCGCTGGGCGGACGCGCCGCCGGGAGCGATATCTGGCGGATGAAGCTGGAGATGAACGCCGACGCCTTCCGCCGCCTGGCCGGCCATGCGCCGCAGTGTCAGCCCGCTGACCTGGCGCTGGCGCTCACCACGCTGTGGCTGGGCCGCCTGTGCAACCGGATGGACTACGCGGCGGGCTTTATCTTTATGCGCCGGATGGGTTCAGCCGCGCTGACCTCGACGGGGCCGGTGCTCAATGTCCTGCCTCTGGCGGTGCATATTGTCGCCCAGGAGACGCTGGCGGACCTGGCGATGCGCCTCGCCGGTCAGTTGAAAAAGATGCGCCGCCATCAGCGCTATGACGCCGAACAGATCGTTCGCGACAGCGGCAAAGCGGCAGGGGACGAACCGCTGTTCGGCCCGGTGCTGAACGTCAAAGTCTTTGATTACCAGCTGGATATCGATGGTGTGCAGGCACTGACCCACACCCTCGCCACCGGCCCGGTCAACGATCTCGAGCTGGCGCTGTTCCCGGATGAAACCGGCGGGCTGTCGCTGGAGATCCTCGCCAACAAGGCCCGGTACGATGAAGCCGAGCTCCGTCGCCACATGGCGCGACTGACCGCGCTGCTGGCGCAGTTCGCCGCCGATCCGGCGCTGCGCTGCGGCGAAGCAGAAATGCTCTCCGCCGACGAGCTGGTCCGGCTGGCGGCGGTCAACGATACCGCTGTGCCGCTGCCTGCCACCACCCTCAGCGCGCTGGTGGCCGACCAGGCGCGGAAGACCCCGGATGCCCCGGCGCTGGCGGACGCCCGCTGGCAGTTCAGCTATCGCGAGATGCGTCAGCAGGTGGTGGCGCTCGCGCAGCTGCTGCGTCAGCGCGGCGTGAAGCCGGGCGACAGCGTGGCGGTGGCCCTGCCGCGCTCGGTGTTCCTGACCCTGGCGCTGCACGGTATTGTCGAAGCGGGGGCCGCCTGGCTGCCGCTGGACACCGGCTACCCGGACGATCGCCTGCGGATGATGCTGGAAGACGCCCGGCCGTCGCTGCTGATCACCTCGGAGGATCAGCTGGCCCGCTTCAGCGATATCCCGGGGCTGGAAAGCCTCTGCTACCAGCAGCCGCTGGCCGCCGGGGATGACGCGCCGCTGGCGCTGTCAAAACCGGACCATACCGCCTACATCATCTTTACCTCCGGCTCCACCGGGCGGCCGAAAGGGGTGATGGTCGGCCAGACCGCCATCGTCAACCGCCTGCTGTGGATGCAGGATCGCTATCCGTTATCTGCCGACGACGTGGTGGCGCAGAAAACGCCGTGCAGTTTTGACGTGTCGGTGTGGGAGTTCTGGTGGCCGTTTATCGCCGGCGCACAGCTGGTGATGGCCGAGCCGGAGGCGCACCGCGACCCGCAGGCGATGCAGCAGTTCTTCGCCCACTACGGCGTGACCACCACCCACTTTGTGCCGTCGATGCTGGCGGCGTTTGTCGCCTCGCTGGATGCCGACAGCGTCGCCGCCTGCCGCACGCTGCGGCGGGTATTCTGCAGTGGCGAAGCGCTGCCGACGGAATTGTGCCGTGAATGGGAGCGCTTAACCGGCGCGCCGCTGCATAACCTGTACGGCCCGACGGAGGCGGCGGTGGACGTCAGCTGGTATCCGGCCTGCGGCCCTGAGCTGGCGGCGGTGACCGGCAGCAGCGTGCCGATTGGCTGGCCGGTATGGAACACCGGGCTGCGCATTCTCGATGCCGCGATGCGCCCGGTGCCGCCGGGGGTGGCGGGGGATCTTTATCTCACCGGCATCCAGCTGGCGCAGGGCTATCTGGGGCGTCCGGACCTCACCGCCAGCCGCTTTATTGCCGACCCGTTTGCCCCCGGTGAGCGGATGTATCGCACCGGCGACGTGGCGCGCTGGCTGACGAACGGCGCGGTGGAGTACCTTGGCCGCAGCGACGATCAGCTGAAGATCCGCGGGCAGCGCATCGAGCTTGGCGAGATTGACCGGGTGATGTCGGCCCTGCCGGACGTGGCGCAGGCGGTGAGTCACGCCTGCGTCTTCAATCAGGCGGCGGCGACCGGCGGCGATGCCCGGCAGCTGGTGGGCTATCTGGTCTCTGACTCCGGCCTGCCGCTGGATACCGCGGCACTGAAAGCGCGGCTGGCGGAACAGCTGCCGCCGCATATGGTACCGGTGGTGCTGATGCAGCTCGCCGACCTGCCGCTGAGTGCCAATGGCAAACTGGACCGCAAAGCGCTGCCGCTGCCGACCCTCGGCGGCGAACGCAGCGGCCGACCGCCGGAGCCCGGCATGGAAACCCTTGTCGCCGCCGCCTTCAGCCAGCTGCTGGGCTGCGAGGTGAACGATATCGACGCCGATTTCTTCGCCCTCGGCGGTCATTCTCTGCTGGCGATGCGTCTGGCGGCACAGCTCAGCCGCCAGCTGGCGCGGCAGGTGACCCCGGGGCAGGTGATGGTGGCCTCGACGGTGGGCAAACTGAGCGCGCTGCTGGCTGCCGATCTCAGCGATGAGCAGGCCCGGCGCCTGGGGCTGGATACGCTTCTGCCGCTGCGCGAGAGCGACGGCCCGACGCTGTTCTGCTTCCATCCCGCCTCCGGCTTTGCCTGGCAGTTCAGCGTGCTGGCGCGCTATCTCAGCCCGCGCTGGTCAATAACCGGTATTCAGTCGCCGCGCCCGCAGGGGCCGATGGTCACCGCCACCAGCCTCGACGAGGTGTGCGAGCACCATCTGCGCACGCTGCTGGCGCAGCAGCCGCACGGCCCTTATTACCTGTTTGGGTATTCGCTGGGCGGCACCTTAGCCCAGGGCATTGCCGCCCGGTTGCGCCAGCGCGGCGAAGCGGTGGCCTTCCTCGGCCTGCTGGATACCTGGCCGCCGGAGACGCAAAACTGGGCGGAGAAAGAGGCCAACGGGCTGGATCCCGAAGTGCTGGCGGAAATTGACCGCGAGCGCGAAGCGTTCCTCGCCGCCCAGCAGGGGCAAGCTTCCGGCGAGCTGTTCAGCGCCATCGAAGGCAACTATGCCGATGCGGTGCGGCTGTTAACCACCGCCCACAGCGCGAAGTTTGACGGCAAGGCGACGTTGTTCGTGGCGGAGAAGACGCGGCAGGCGGGGATGGATCCGCAGGTCGTATGGGGCCCGTGGGTGGGGGAACTGGAGGTGTTCAGCCAGAACTGCGCCCACGTCGACATCATCTCCCCGCAGGCCTTTGAGGCCATCGGCCCGGTGGTTAGGGAGATTCTGGGGTAACGGTTGAGTTCGGGCTACAGCACGTAGCCCGTCTCAGCGTAGCGCAAGCCGGGGAAAGAGGAGATTACCGGCGGCCCAGCGGTACCACCAGCGGCGTATGCGCCACCGGATCCTCAATGATCGTGCAGCGCAGGCCGTAAATCCGTTCAATCAGATCGGCGGTGACGATCTCCTTCGGCGCCCCCTCGGCGACGATCTTGCCGTCGCGCAGGGCGATCAGGTGGGTGGCGTAGCGGCAGGCCTGGTTAAGATCGTGCAGCACCGCCGCCAGGGTATATCCCTTCTCGCGATTCAGCTCGCTCAATAGCTCCAGCAGGTCGATCTGATGGCTGATGTCCAGCCAGGTGGTTGGCTCATCCAGCAGCATAATCGCCGTTTCCTGGGCCAGCACCATCGCAATCCACGCCCGCTGCCGCTGGCCGCCGGAAAGCGTGTCGACGCTCTGCAGCGCCAGATCGCTGATCCCGGTCGCCCGCATCGCCTTGTTCACCGCCTCTTCATCTTCTTTGCGCCAGCGGGTAAACAGCGGCTGGTGCGGATAGCGCCCGCGGGCCACCAGCTCCTGCACCGTGATATCGCCAGGAGTGGTGGCATTCTGCGCCAGCAGCCCGATACGGCGGGCAACCTCTTTACTGGCGTACTGCTGGATCTGCGCGCCGTCGAGCCAGACGTGGCCGCTGGCCGGCGTCATCAGGCGACTGAGGGTGCGCAACAGCGTCGACTTGCCGCAGCCGTTGGGGCCGATAATGGCGGTGAAGTGGCCGTCAGGGATGGTCACGTTCAGCGACTCGGCGATGGTCTTGTTACCGTAGGCCAGGGTTAACTGCTCGCCGCGCAAACGGGAGGGGGCTGCACTCATTTTTTGCGGGACTCCTGAATCAACAATGCAATAAGGTAAATACCGCCGAGGCTGACGGTTAACACGCCAACCGGCAGCTGCCACGGCATAAACAGCCGCTGGGCGCCGTAATCGGCCAGCGCCAGCAGCAGCGCGCCGCACAGGGCCGACTGGGTCAGTCCCCAACGGGCCGTGCCGCTCAGGCGGCGGGCGATATGCGGCGCCACCAGCGCGATAAATGAGATCGGCCCGGCCAGCGCCGTCGAGGCGGCGGTGAGCACCACCGCCACCAGCATCAGCAGCAGGCGCGAACGCTCGACCTGCACCCCCAGCGCGCAGGCGGTATCGTCGCCCATCTCCAGCAGTCGCATCCGGCGAACCAGCAGGGCGCTGCCCACCAGCATCAGCAGGATCAGCGGCGCCGACGGCCAGGTTTTACCCCACGTCAGGCCGTTAAGCGATCCGGCGTTCCACAGGCCCGCAGAAAGTGCGGTCTCCAGCGAGGCGCGCAGCAGCAGCCAGGTGTTGAATGCCACCAGCATGGCCCGCACGCCGATACCGATAATGATCAGGCGGAAGGTCTCGATCCCATTGCGCCAGGCCAGCAGCCAGACCACCAGCGAGGTCAACACCCCGCCGGCCATCGCCGCCAGAGCAATCGCCGTCAGGTTCTGGCCGAAGAGGACCATCGCCACCAGCACGCCGCTCCAGGCGCCGGTGTTAAAGCCCATCACGTCCGGGCTGCCGAGCGGGTTGCGGGTCAGCGACTGGAAAATGGCGCCGCTGACGCCGAGCGCGGCACCGATGAGCAGCGCCATTAACACCCGCGGCAGCCGCCATTCGTTCACCACCATCGCGACGTTGCGCGGCGCGTCGCCGAACAGCGCGGAGAACACCTGGTCGATCGTCAGGGGCACCGGGCCTTGCGCCAGCCCGAGCAGGGAAATCAGCAGGCTGGCGGCCATCAGCAGCAGGCAACTGGCTATCAGGCGGCGGGACGGGGCAATCACAGGCCACCTCCCCGCGGCTGGCGGCGCACCAGCCAGATCAGCACCGGCGCGCCGAGAAAGGCGCTCACCACCGATACCCGCAGTTCGCCGGGCACCAGCAGGCGGCCAATCACGTCGGCAAACAGCAGCAGGGCCGGGGTGGCGAGCAGGGTGACCGGCAGCGACCAGCGATGATCGGCACCTACCAGCCAGCGCGCCATATGCGGCATCATCAGGCCGATAAAGGCGATGGGGCCGACGACGGCGGTGGCGCTGCCGCACAGCACGGTGATGACGATCAGGCCGATCAGTTGGGTGCGGGCGACGCGGCTGCCGAGGGCAGTGGCGGTATCGTTGCCCAGGCTCAGGCTGTTAAGCGCCCGGCTCAGCAGCAGGGCGGCGATCCCCGCCATCACCACCGGCAGCAGGACAATTTTCAGGGTTTGCAGGGTGCGGATATCCAGCGAACCGGCCTGCCAGAAGCGCAGCTGATCGTAGACGTCCGGGTTGAGCAGGGCGATGCCGTTTGACAGCCCCTCCAGTACCGCCGCGAGGGCGACCCCGGCGAGGGTGAGGCGTACCGGGCTCAGCTGGCCGCCGCCCTGACTGCCGGTAAAGGCCACCAGCAGCGAGGCGCAGAGCGCGCCGCAAAACGCCAGCAGCAGTTGCTCCTGCGGAGAGGTGATCCCGAACAGCGCCGCGCCGAGGACGATGGCGAAGCTGGCGCCGGAGTTGACCCCCAGCAGGCCGGGGTCGGCCAGCGGGTTACGGGTGAGCGTCTGCATCAGCGCGCCGGCGAGACCGAGGGCGACGCCGGCCAGCAGACCGGCCAGGGTACGCGGCAGGCGCGCGTCCAGCACGATGGTGCAGTCGGCGCTTTGACAGGTTCCGCTGAAGGCGGTGAATACCGTGCCGATCGGCAACGATTTGGCGCCGATGGTCAGGCTAAGCGCGGCGGCTAAGGCGAGTAACAGCAACAATCCGGGCACGGCGACAGAGCGTACCGCGGTCGTAGAAAACGACATAACTGACATCCCTGATATGATAATGATAGTAATTATCGTTATCGATTTTATTCAGCTATGGTAGCATGACCCACAGTAAAAAGGGTATTAAAAATAACGACAAGGCGCTGTAATGAACCGACAATCCTGGCTGCTCAATCTCAGCCTGCTGAAAACTCACCCGGCGTTTCGCGCCGTTTTTATCGCTCGCTTTATCTCTATTCTGTCGCTTGGCCTGCTGGGCGTGGCCATTCCGGTCCAGATCCAGATGATGACTCATTCGACCTGGCAGGTCGGGCTGTCGGTGACCTTGACCGGCGCGTCGATGTTTGTTGGCCTGATGGTGGGGGGCGTGCTGGCTGACCGCTATGAACGTAAACGCCTGATCCTGCTGGCGCGCGGCACCTGCGGCGTGGGCTTTGTCGGCCTGTGTCTGAACGCCCTGCTGCCGGAGCCGTCGCTGGCGGCGATCTACCTGCTGGGGATCTGGGATGGGTTCTTCGCCTCGTTGGGGGTGACCGCGCTGCTGGCGGCGACGCCGGCGCTGGTGGGACGGGAAAACCTGATGCAGGCCGGGGCCATTACTATGCTGACGGTGCGCCTTGGCTCGGTGATTTCGCCGATGATCGGCGGCCTGCTGCTGGCCACCGGCGGCGTGGCCTGGAACTTCGGCCTGGCGGCGGCGGGGACCTTTATCACCACCTTAACCCTGCTGCGTCTGCCGCAGCTGCCGCCGCCTCCGCAGCCGCGCGAGCATCCGCTGCGATCCCTGCTGGCGGGGCTGACCTTCCTCTGCCAGAGCCCGCTTATCGGCGGGATTGCGCTACTCGGCGGTCTGCTGACCATGGCCAGCGCGGTGCGGGTGCTCTATCCGGCGCTGGCCGACGGCTGGCAGATGTCGGCCGGACAGATTGGCCTGCTGTATGCCGCTATTCCGCTCGGGGCGGCGCTGGGGGCGTTGACCAGCGGCCAGCTGGCCCAGACGGTGCGGCCCGGCGCGCTGATGCTGGCGACCACGGTGGGATCGTTTGTCGCCATTGCGCTGTTCAGCCTGATGCCGCACTGGGCGTTGGGCGCGCTGTGCCTGGCGCTGTTTGGCTGGCTGAGCGCTATCAGTTCGTTGCTGCAGTACACCCTGATCCAGACTCAGACGCCGGAAAATATGCTTGGGCGGATTAATGGTCTGTGGACCGCGCAAAACGTCACCGGCGACGCCATCGGCGCGGCGCTGCTCGGTGGCTTAGGGGCGGTGATGACCCCGGCGGCTTCCGCCAGCGCCAGCGGCTGGGCACTGGCGCTCGTCGGCGTGCTGCTGGTGGGGCTGCTACGCGAGCTGCGCCGTTTCCAGCGCCCGGAAATCGTCAACGAAAGTTAAGTAGGGTGCGATTGCCCGGTGGCGGCTGCGCCTTACCGGGCCTACGGTCTGGCCTGGGGGCGCTGGCATTGTAGGCCGGTGCAAGCGCAGCGCCGCCCGGCAAAAGAGTTCAGGCCGCATTCCCGTCCTGATGCCCGGTGGCGGCTACGCCTTACCGGGCCTACGGTCTCGGGCATTGTAGGCCGGTGCAAGCGCAGTGCCGCCCGGCAAGTGATGGTACGGCCCGCGTTAGCCGAACAGGCTGGAGAGACGCTGGAGCACCAGCAGGGCGCTGTAGTAGTCAAGGCGGAAGGTCTCGGTGCCCAGCGGGTAGACGCGTTTGCTTGCCACCGCCGGGAGATGCGCCAGCAGCGGGTTGGCGTAGATGGCATCCGCATCTTTCTGGTCGCCGGCGAACAGGAACAGGCTCTGGCCGTTCAGACCGGCCGCGAGGTTCTCCCCGCCCAGTTGCACGATATCGTGGCGTTTACCCTGGCTATGGCTGGCGGGCAGGCCGCCCGGCAGCGTCGCCAGGCTAAAGCCCAGCTGTTCGAGCATCTGCCCCTGGGCCGATGCCGGCGTCCAGATATTGGCGCTGTGCGCGGCGGCGGTATAGACCAGGGCGGTCACCGGCTGCGGCGGCAGTTTCATTTTTTCTTTTAACGAAACGAGCTGTTTATTGAAGTCGGCAATGCGCGCGCTGGCCTGCTGCTCATGGCCGGTGATCTGCCCCAACTGGGTGAGAAGAGTTTGCCAGCTTTTATCGTCATAGTTGATGACCAGCGTCGGGGCGATCGTTTTGAGCTGATCGTACAGCGGCAGGGCAGAGTCGCCGCCGGTGGCACTCACCAGGATCAGATCCGGCATCTGGGCGGCCACCGCTTCCGCGCTCGGTTCGCCGATGTACAGCCGCGCCAGCTTACGGGCTTTGGCGACCTCGCTCCACTGGCGCAGAAAGCCCTGACTATCGGCGACGCGGTTGTTCGGCGTGGTGGCGCCGCTGGCGACCACCGGGGCGTCAATCGCCAACAGCGAGCCGGTGAGGGTCACGCTGGTGGAGACAATGCGCAGCGGCTGGCTCGCCAGGGTGTGCGTCCCGTAGCTGTCGGTGATCTGGCGCGGCCAGTCCGCCGCCTGGGCTGAGGTAATTCCTAAAAGCAACAGCATGCCGGTCAGCACACCGCGGCGGCAGAAAGAAAAGAAGTTCACGTCATCGCATCCTGATTCGAAAGGTAATAAATGCGTCTCATTTTCAACTTTACATCAGCAGGATGCAAGCCAAAGTGGCGGTGCAATGACGTAACGCGGTTGACATGGCGGGCAATACCTTTTAGGTTAGCCAACCAAAATACAAATGATAATTATTCGTAATATATTTATCGTTTTTTGGAGGATGATATGGAAACGTCACTGGCTGAGGATGTACAGAAACACTCCCAGACCCTGTCTCCGGACAGCTTCTTCTTTATGTCGCCGTACCGCAGTTTTAGCACCTCCGGCTGCTTCCGCCGCTTCTCACAGCCCGCCGTCGGCGGCGATGCGCTGAACGGCGAGTTCCAGCAGCAGCTGGCCGCCGCTTTTGCCGACGCCCGCGCGGCGGGGATCCGCAAGCCGGTGATGGTGGGGGCTATCCCGTTCGACACCTGTCAGCCTTCCGAGCTCTATATCCCCGAGCGCTGGGAAGCGTTCTCCCGCCCGGAAAAACAGCGTTCCGCCCGCTATGCCGCGCCGCTGGAGACAATGGAAGTGGTGGAGCGCCGGGAGATCCCGGAGCAGGACGCGTTTTTAGCCATGGTGGAACGCGCTGCCGCGCTGACCGCCACCCCGGAAGTGGACAAGGTGGTGCTATCAAGGCTTATCGATATTACCACCCGCGACCGCGTCGACAGCGGCGCGCTGATGGAGCGACTGATTGCCCAGAACCCCGCCAGCTTTAACTTCCACGTGCCGCTCTCCGACGGCGGCGTGCTGCTGGGCGCCAGCCCGGAGTTGCTGCTGCGTAAAGAAGGGCCGCGCTTCAGCTCATTGCCGCTGGCTGGCTCCGCTCGTCGTCAACCGGACGATGTGCTGGACCGGGAAGCGGGTAACAGGCTGCTGGCATCCGGCAAAGATCGCCACGAGCACGAGCTGGTGACCCAGGCGATGAAGAGCGTGCTGGGCCCGCGCAGCAGCCAGCTGTCGTTGCCGGCATCGCCGCAGCTGATCACGACGCCGACGCTCTGGCATCTGGCGACGCCAATCGAAGGCACCGCGCTGGCGCAAGAAAATGCCATGTCGCTGGCCTGTCTGCTGCACCCGACCCCGGCGCTGAGCGGCTTCCCACACCAGGTGGCGAAGCGCCTGATTGCCGAACTGGAACCCTTCGACCGCCAGCTGTTCGGCGGCATCGTCGGCTGGTGTGACGATGAAGGCAACGGCGAATGGGTGGTGACCATCCGCTGCGCGCGTCTGCAGCAGCGTACACTGCGCCTGTTTGCCGGCGCGGGCATCGTTCCGGCCTCCTCGCCGTTGGGCGAATGGCGCGAAACCGGCGTCAAACTGACCACCATGCTTAACGTATTTGGCTTGAATTAAGAGGCAAGGATGATTGCATTTACCCGTTGGCCGGAGGCGTTCGCGGCCCGCTATCGTCAAAAAGGCTACTGGCAGGATCTGCCGTTAACCAATCTGATCACCCGTCACGCGGAAAACGACGCCGTGGCGATTATCGATGGCGAGCGGCAGATTAGCTACCGCCAGTTTAATCAGCTGGTGGACAACCTTGCCTGCTCGCTGCAGCGCCAGGGACTGAAGCGCGGGGAAACCGCGCTGGTGCAGCTGGGCAACGTCGCCGAGTTTTACATCACCTTCTTCACGCTGCTGCGCATCGGCGTCGCGCCAGTGAACGCGCTGTTCAGCCATCAGCGCAGCGAGCTTAACGCCTACGCCGCGCAGATTAAACCGGCGCTGCTGATTGCCGATCGCGAGCACGCGCTGTTTGCTGACGATAGCTTCCTCCATGCGTTTATCGCTGAACATCCTTCCCTGCGCGTCGCACTGTTGCGTAACGACGGCGGCGAGCGCGATCTGGCGACGGAGATTAACCGCCCGGCGGATAACTTTGTCGCCAATCCAACCCCTGCCGACGAAGTGGCCTTTTTCCAGCTCTCCGGCGGCAGCACCGGGACGCCGAAGCTGATCCCGCGCACCCATAACGATTACGACTACAGTATCCGCCGCAGCAACGAGATCTGCGGGATTAACGCTGAGACGCGCTACCTCAACGCGCTGCCGGCGGCGCATAACTATGCGATGAGCTCCCCGGGTTCGCTCGGCGTCTTCCTCGCCGGCGGGCGGGTGATCCTCGCCGCTGACCCGAGCGCCACCCTCTGTTTCCCGCTGATTGAACAACATCAGATCAACGTTGCCTCGCTGGTGCCGCCGGCGGTCAGCCTGTGGCTGCAGGCGATTCATGAATGGGGCAGCAACGCGCAACTGCAATCGCTGGAGCTGTTGCAGGTCGGCGGCGCGCGCCTGTCGGCGACCCTCGCCGCGCGCATTCCGGCGGAAATCGGCTGCCAGCTGCAGCAGGTGTTCGGCATGGCGGAAGGGCTGGTGAATTACACCCGCCTTAACGACAGCCCGGAGCGGATCATCCATACCCAGGGCTGCCCGATGTGCCCGGACGATGAAGTGTGGGTCGCGGATGCCGATGGCAACCCGCTGCCGCGCGGCGAAGTGGGCCGTCTGATGACCCGCGGGCCGTACACCTTCCGCGGCTACTACAACAGCCCGCAGCATAACGCAGAAGCCTTTGACGCCGACGGGTTTTACTGCTCCGGCGATCTGATTTCGATCGACGAAGACGGCTATATCACCGTCCAGGGCCGGGAAAAAGATCAGATCAACCGCGGCGGCGAGAAGATCGCCGCCGAAGAGATCGAAAACCTGCTGCTGCGCCATGAGGCGGTGATCCACGCCGCGCTGGTCAGCATCGAAGACAACCTGCTGGGCGAGAAAAGCTGCGCTTATCTGGTGGTGACCTCGCCACTGCGCGCCGTCGCGGTGCGCCGTTTCCTGCGCGAGCAGGGGGTGGCTGAATTTAAACTGCCGGATCGCGTGGAGTGCGTTGCCGCGCTGCCGCTGACGCCGGTGGGCAAAGTCGATAAAAAACAATTACGTCAGTGGCTGGCCGAAGGCAAGCTGGGCTGAAGGAGAACAGAGAATGGCAATCCCTAAATTACAGGCATATGCGCTGCCGGAAGCCAGCGATATCCCGGCGAACAAAGTCAATTGGGCCTTTGAGCCGTCGCGCGCCGCGCTGCTGATCCACGATATGCAGGAGTATTTCCTCAACTTCTGGGGCGAAAACAGCGCGATGATGGAGAAAGTGGTGGCGAATATTGCCGCCCTGCGCGACTTCTGCAAACAGAACGGCATTCCGGTGTACTACACCGCCCAGCCGAAAGAGCAGAGCGATGAAGATCGGGCGCTGCTGAATGATATGTGGGGGCCGGGTCTGACCCGCTCGCCGGAACAACAGCAGGTGATTGCCGCGCTGGCGCCGGATGAAGACGATACCGTGCTGGTGAAATGGCGTTACAGCGCATTTCATCGCTCGCCGCTGGAGGAGATGTTGAAAGAGGCCGGCCGCGACCAGCTGATCATCACCGGCGTTTATGCTCATATCGGCTGCATGACCACCGCCACCGATGCTTTCATGCGCGATATCAAACCGTTCTTTGTCGCCGACGCCCTGGCGGACTTCAGCCGTGAAGAGCACCTGATGGCGCTGAAATACGTCGCCGGCCGCTCCGGCCGCGTGGTGATGACCGAAGAATTGCTGCCTCTGCCGGCTTCTAAAGCGGCGCTGCGCGCGCTGATCCTGCCGCTGCTCGACGAATCCGACGAACCGCTGGATGATGAAAACCTGATCGACTACGGTCTGGATTCGGTGCGGATGATGGCCCTGGCCGCCCGCTGGCGCAAAGTGCACGGCGATATCGACTTCGTGATGCTGGCGAAGAACCCGACCATCGACGCCTGGTGGGCGCTGCTCTCCCGTGAGGTGCAATAATGGCGGCGCTGGATTTTCGCGGCCAGACCGTGTGGGTGACCGGCGCAGGTAAAGGGATCGGCTATGCCACCGCGCTGGCTTTCGTCGAGGCCGGGGCTAACGTCACCGGTTTCGACCTTGCCTTTGCCGGCGAAGGCTACCCGTTTGCCACCGAAACGCTGGACGTCGCCGATGCCGACCAGGTTCGCGACGTGTGCGCGCGGCTGCTCAACAACATCGAACGACTGGACGTGCTGGTGAACGCCGCCGGGATCCTGCGCATGGGCGCCACCGATCAGCTGAGCGCGGAAGACTGGCAGCAAACCTTCGCGGTCAACGTTGGCGGCGCGTTTAATCTGTTTCAGCAGACGATGGCCCAGTTCCGCCGTCAGCGGGGCGGGGCGATCGTTACCGTCGCCTCCGATGCCGCGCATACGCCGCGTATCGGCATGAGCGCATATGGCGCCTCGAAAGCGGCGCTGAAAAGCCTGGCGTTAACCGTTGGCCTTGAGCTGGCGGGCAGCGGGGTGCGCTGTAATCTGGTCTCGCCGGGCTCTACCGATACTGATATGCAGCGCACCCTGTGGGTTAGCTACGATGCCGAGCAGCAGCGGATCCGCGGCTTCGGCGAGCAGTTTAAGCTGGGGATCCCGCTGGGCAAAATCGCCCGTCCGCAGGAGATCGCCAATACCATTTTGTTCCTCGCCTCTTCTCACGCCAGCCATATTACCCTGCAGGATATTGTGGTTGATGGCGGCTCGACGCTGGGGGCGTAAATGGCCTGGAAGCGAGAGCTCACGCTGGCGGCGCTGAACGCCAGCAGCGAAAACACCATGGTGGCGCATCTGGGGATCGTCTACACCCGGCTGGAAGCGGGGCTGCTGGAGGCGGAGATGCCGGTGGATGCGCGCACCCATCAGCCGTTTGGCCTGCTGCACGGCGGCGCTTCCGCGGCGCTGGCGGAGACGCTGGGCTCGATGGCCGGTTGGCTGATGACCGAAGAGGGGCAGTGCGTCGTCGGGACTGAGCTGAACGCCAGCCATCACCGGGCGGTCTCCAGCGGGAAAGTGCGCGGCGAATGCCGTCCGCTACATCTTGGCCGCCAGAGCCAGAGCTGGGAGATAGTGGTGTATGACGAGAAGGGGCGGCGCTGCTGTACTTGTCGTCTGGGCACCGCGGTGCTGGGCTAAGGAGCCGCTATTTCCCCGGCTTGCGCTACGCTTAGCCGGGCTACGTATCGGCGCAATGAGTAGCCCGGATAAGGCGCAGCGCGCCGCCATCCGGGAATTTCCCTGCTCGGGCTGCGCTTAGCCGGGCTACGGATCTGTAGGTCGGGTAAGGCGTTAGCCGCCACCCGACAAAAAAAACGGCACCGTTCACGGTAATCCTTTCATTCATTTTCCTGCCTTAAGTGATCTCGCTAGCAATGTGAGACAAATCTCTGTGGGCGTACGGCATCTGCGCTGTTTCGATGTTGTTAAATTCTGCGTTGTGATCTAGAAACAAAATGTAACATCCTGATTACCCTACCGGTGGACCACAACAATGAATAATTCAGGGAAATACCTCATCTGGACATTGCTCTCCGTGATCGGCGCCTTTGCCCTCGGCTATATCGCCTTAAACCGGGGTGAGCAGATCAACGCGCTGTGGATTGTCGTCGCCGCGGTCTGCGTCTATCTGATCGCGTATCGTTTCTATGGTCTGTATATCGCCAAAACCGTGCTCGGCGTTGACCCGACGCGAATGACGCCGGCGGTGCGGCATAACGATGGCCTCGACTACGTTCCAACCGACAAGAAAGTGCTGTTCGGTCACCATTTTGCGGCGATTGCCGGGGCAGGACCGCTGGTGGGCCCGGTGCTCGCCGCGCAGATGGGCTACCTGCCGGGGATGATCTGGATCCTCGCCGGCGTGGTGCTGGCCGGGGCAGTACAGGACTTTATGGTGCTGTTTGTTTCGACCCGTCGCGATGGCCGCTCGCTTGGCGAACTGGTCAAAGAGGAGATGGGGCCGACCGCAGGCGTCCTGGCGCTGGTGGCTTGCTTTATGATCATGGTCATCATCCTCGCGGTCCTGGCGATGATCGTGGTGAAAGCGCTGACCCACAGCCCGTGGGGCACCTATACCGTCGCCTTTACTATTCCGCTGGCGATCTTTATGGGCATCTATATTCGTTACCTGCGTCCGGGACGCATCGGCGAGGTGTCGGTGATCGGCCTGGTGATGCTGGTGTTCGCCATCATCTCCGGCGGTTGGGTGGCGGAAAGCCCGACCTGGGCGCCGTGGTTTGATTACACCGGCGTACAGCTGACCTGGATCCTGGTGGGCTACGGCTTTATTGCCGCGGTACTGCCGGTCTGGCTGCTGCTGGCCCCGCGCGACTACCTCTCCACCTTCCTGAAAATCGGCACCATTGTTGGGCTGGCGATTGGCATTCTGATTATGCGCCCGACCCTGACCATGCCGGCGTTGACCAAGTTCGTCGACGGTACCGGCCCGGTGTGGAGCGGCAACCTGTTCCCGTTCCTGTTTATCACCATCGCCTGCGGCGCGGTCTCCGGCTTCCACGCGCTGATCTCCTCCGGCACCACGCCGAAAATGTTGGCCAACGAAGGCCAGGCCTGCTTTATCGGCTACGGCGGCATGTTGATGGAATCCTTCGTCGCCATTATGGCGCTGGTGGCGGCCTGTATCATCGACCCGGGCGTCTACTTCGCGATGAACAGCCCGATGGCGGTGCTGGCGCCGGCGGGAACCACCGATGTCGTCGCCTCGGCGGCGCAGGTGGTGAGCGGCTGGGGCTTTAGCATTACGCCTGATACGCTGCATCAGATCGCCAGTGAGGTGGGTGAACAGTCGATTATCTCCCGCGCCGGCGGCGCGCCAACCCTGGCGGTGGGGATGGCCTACATCCTGCACGGCTCGCTGGGCGGGCTGATGGATGTCTCGTTCTGGTACCACTTCGCCATTCTGTTTGAGGCGCTGTTTATCCTGACGGCGGTTGATGCCGGCACCCGCGCGGCGCGATTCATGTTGCAGGATCTGCTGGGCGTGATTAGCCCGGGGCTGAAAAAAACCAGCTCGCTGCCGGCTAACCTGCTGGCGACTGCGCTGTGCGTGCTGGCGTGGGGCTACTTCCTGCATCAGGGGGTAGTGGATCCGCTGGGCGGGATTAACACCCTGTGGCCGCTGTTCGGTATCGCCAACCAGATGCTGGCGGGGATGGCGCTGATGCTCTGCGCGGTGGTCCTGTTCAAGATGAAACGCCAGCGCTACGCGTGGGTGGCGCTGCTGCCGACCAGCTGGCTGCTGATCTGTACCCTGACCGCCGGCTGGCAGAAGTCGTTCAGCCCGGACACCAAAGTCGGTTTCCTGGCGATCGCTAATAAATTCCAGGCGATGATCGACAGCGGCACCATTCCGCCGCAATATACCGAATCACAGCTGGCGCAGCTGGTGTTTAACAACCGTCTCGATGCCGGGCTGACCATCTTCTTTATGATTGTGGTGGTGGTGCTGGCGCTGTTCTCGATTAAAACCGCGCTGGCGGCGCTGAAAGAGGACAAACCGACGGCGAAAGAGACGCCGTATGAGCCAATGCCTGAAAACCTGAACGCGATTGAGACCCAGGCGAAAGGGGCGCATTAACCGGTGTGCCGGGTGGCGGCTTCGCCTTACCCGGCCTACATTTCTGATCCTCCTTCTCCCTTTGGGAGAGGAAAACAAAAGAGAAATGACTTATGTTCGACACCCTTTCCAAAGCGGGAAAATATTTAGGCCAGGCGGCGAAGATGATGATCGGCGTGCCGGATTACGATAACTACGTCGAGCATATGCGAATAACCCACCCGGATCAGACGCCGATGACCTATGAAGAGTTCTTTCGCGAGCGCCAGGACGCGCGCTACGGCGGCAAGGGCGGGGCGAAGTGCTGTTAGCCCTCTTTGGGGAGATAGAGGCTGATTTGCTCCTGGGTACAGCCGTAAATCGCCGCCAGCTTCTCGCGGGTGCGCTTCTGCGGACGGGAGTCCAGCGCTTCCAGCTGTGACACCGCGGACTGGCTGATGCCGAGTTTAGCCGCGACCTCCTGCTGGGATAGCCCGCGCAGGATGCGCCACGCGGCCTGCAGGCTGACGTTTTCTTTATGCATCACGTCGCATACTTCGCCAGGCAGCATGACGTTATCATAGATGTCTGATTCATAAGGAATATCTTCCCAATCGTTTTCATCCTCGTCGTCGTACTCCAGCAGCGCCAGGCGCATACGAAAGTAATCACTGTAAGGAATGACGACATACTGGTCTTTTCCTTCTTCATCCTTGATGTACTGAATAGTCATATTCGGTATGTTCCTCATGAAGGTAGGTGGTGGTGGTTCTGCGTTTAACCGCCACGACGTAGCAGGTATCGCCCGGCGGATCCCCAAAGGTGTAGATGACTCTGTAATCACCTAATCGCAGCCGGTAGTGGTTTTCGGGAGAGGACAATTTTTTGATATCCGAGATAGGTGAAGCTTTATCATCCATCTTCTCCAGCCTGGATTTAATGCGGCTCTTATACCGATTATCGATTTTAGAAAATTGCTTATCTGCCGTTTTTGACCAGACAATCTTCATCTGTACCTCCACTGTACGCCCACACAAAATATAAGGAAATAATAAGACTATTAGATAAATTCCGAATTTCTTATGGGGTACTGTAGAGCGGAGAAAAAACGCAGGTAAGAGGCAAAACGCAACCCGTCGAGGCGGAGCGGGAAGGCCTCTGCCGGGTGACAGAGGCTTGCAGAAAATGTGCGATCAGGCGTTCAAACCGCCATCCACGTCCAGCCCCGTACCGGAGATCTGCCCGGCGGCCGGGCTGGCGAGGAAGGTAACCGCCGCGGCGATGTCTTCCGGCTGGCCGTAGTGACCGACCGCAATCATCTGGCGCTGGGCTTCCGCCTGTTCCCCGTCTTCCGGGTTCATATCGCTGTTGGTCGGCCCTGGATGGACAAGGTTAACGGTGATCCCGCGAGGGCCTAAATCACGCGCCAGGCCACGGGTCAGGGCGTTGAGGGCGGACTTGGTCATGGCGTAAACCGCGATGCCCGGCATGGCCACGCGGTTAGCCAGACAGCTGCCGATATTGATGATCCGTCCGCCATCGGCCATATGCACCAGCGCTTCCTGGGTGGCGATGACCACCCCACGAATATTGACGTTGATAAGCGCGTCAATGTCCGCCAGCGTCATGGATTCCAGTGGGCCGCCGCGGGCGATCCCGGCGTTGTTGACCAGAATATCCAGCCCGCCGAGGGACCGGGCCGCATGGGTGACGGCATCCTGAATCGCCTGCGCGCTGGCGCTGTCGGCCTGCACCGCCTCGCCGTGCCGACCCAGCGCCTTTATTTCATCGGCGACTGCCTGGGCTTTATCGGCCGATTTTTCATACGTAATAACCACATCGGCACCGGCGCGTGCCAGCGACAGCGCGATTGCGCGACCCAACCCACGGCTGGCGCCGGTAACCAGCGCCTTCTTACCTGTTAAATCGATCTGCATGATGACCTCGTTGCGAGAGTGGTGAGAATCATCATTAGGTATAGACGGTCGGGGTGATTAACGGCTGAAGTATTCCACCTTCTCAAACGCCGCGCGCAGAACCTCAGGGGTTAACGTCACCGGTAAATAGTGAATCGACTCGCCCGGGCGCAGGGTATGGGCAATGACCCGGTCCAGTTCTGTGCGGTTATTGATATCGACCTCCAGTGCCGCCAGGGTGGTCGGCAGGTTAAAGCGCTGATACGCCTGCACTAACTGCGCCAGCACATCGTCCTGAGCAAGCAGGGCGCTCTGTACCAGAATGCCGTAGGCGACTTTGGTACCGTGGAGGAATTTATCCGTCTGCGGCAGCACCGTCAGTCCGTTGTGCACCGCATGGGCGGCGGCGACCCGGGTGTAACGTTCCCCCAGCCCGCCAACCATCCCGCCGCCGGCGATAATCGCATCTACCACATCGCGAAACGCCTGGGTCAGATCGCCGCGGCGCTGGTCCGCCAGCGCCGTTTCGCTGCTGGCCAGCAGCACGTCGCGGATCGCCAGCGCGCCGTTAATCCCCAGCCGCACGGTGAGCGGCAGCGCCTCCGGCTGCGGCGCCAGCACCACGGCCTCATACCATTTGGCTAAGGTGTCGCCAATGCCCGCCAGCAGATACTCCGCCGGGGCGTTGAGAATGATGCGCGGCTCGACCAGCACCAGGAAGTTGGCGTCATCGAAGATCTCAAAATTCAGGGCCTGTCCGGCGTCGCTGTACCACACCGAGAGCGGCGTCCACGCCGCGCAGGTAGCGGCGATAGTCGGGATGGCCACCAGCGGTACCCCCAGGCGGCGGGCCAGCACTTTCGCGCTGTCGAGCAGCGCGCCGCCGCCGACGCCAATCACTACCGCCCGATCGTCACCGGAGGCCTGCACCAGCTCCGCCACGTCGCGTTCGCTGCAGTGGCCGGTAAAGCGGATCTTTTTTGCCTCCGGCAGGTGGAAGGCCGCCGGCAGAAAAGGTTCGGCACCGGCCAGGGCGCGCTCGCCATAGACCCACACCGCCCGCGAGAGCTGGTCGGCGCTGAAAAAATCGCTCAGCCGCTCAAGGCTGCCAGGGTGGGAGAAATAGTTGGCCGGGCCGGGTACGACGCGGATGTCGCTGTTGCTCATGGAAGCTGTCCTTATAGGTGTTGGGCTAAACTGATGTTATGTCTGGACATCCAGATGGCTAATATTATTTCGTTGTATCTTATGCTTTTTACGCAGTTGTCAGCCAGCGGCGGCTATGAAAAATTCGTTAAATCAGAAGATTAATTACCGCACGGGAACAGTGATGAGCGCGAACCGCCTTGAGATGCATAACATTAGCCTGGCCTTCTCCGGCTTTCAGGCACTGAACAAGGTGGACTTTACCCTTCATGGCGGGTCGGTGCATGCCCTGACCGGGGCCAACGGCGCGGGTAAGTCGACGTTGATGGCCGTGCTGTGCGGGACGCATGCTCACTATCAGGGCGAGGTGACGATCAACGATCAGCCGGTCACCATTCGTTCGCCGCGGGATGCTAAACAGTTGGGGATCCACCTGGTACAGCAGGAGGTGGATGTGGCGCTGGTACCGGGCCTGAGCATTGCGGAAAACATCATGCTGGACAGGCTGGCGGAGCCGGGCATGGCGTTTCGCTGGTCGCGGGTTCGGCAGCTGGCGCGCGAGGCGCTGGCGCAGCTGGACGTGGCGCTGGACGTCAGACGCTCCATTGACAGCTGCACGCTCGCCGAAAAACAGCAAATCCTGCTGGCCCGCGCCCTGTCGCATCATTGCCGCTTTTTGATTCTGGATGAGCCCACCGCGCCGCTGGATCAGCATGAAAGTGAGCGCCTGTTTGCGGTAGTACGCCGTCTGCAGCAGCAGGGGATCGGGGTGGTGTTTATTTCGCATCGTATCCATGAACTGAAGGCAATCTGCGACACCCTGACGGTGCTGCGCGACGGGCGGCTGATTGAAAGCGGCCCGATGGCGCCGCTGAGCGGCGAACAGATTGTCGAAAAGATGCTGGGCCACGAGCTGAGCGATATCTTCCCGCCGCCGCGCCCGCCGCACGGCGAAGAGGTGCTGCTGCAGATTGACGGTTTGCATGATGAGGCGCTGCTGCAGGATATTTCGCTGCGCCTGCGGAAGGGGGAAATTCTTGGTATCGCCGGGCTGGCCGGCGCGGGCAAAACCGAGCTGTGCAAAGCGCTGTTCGGCGCCAGCAAAAGCCGGGTGCAGCGTGGCGAGCTGAACGGCCAGCCGTGGCGACCGCGCGATCCAGCCGACTCGGTGGGGCGCGGCCTGGCGCTGGTCCCGGAGGAGCGGCGCAAAGAGGGCATTTTCATCGAAGAGCCGATCGCGATGAACCTGGCGGTCAGCGCCGATAACAGCTTTTCGCGCTGGAGCCTGTTTGGCCATCGGCAGGCCTGGCGCTGGGCGGAGGAGGTGATTGCCCGCCTCGGCGTGCGCGCCACTGGCCCGGGGCAGACGCTGCGCCGTCTTTCCGGCGGCAATCAGCAGAAGGTGGCCATTGGCAAATGGCTGCGCAGTCATGCCAATGTTTTGATTTTTGACGAACCGACCAAAGGGGTCGATGTGAAAGCGAAAACCGATCTGTTCATGCTGATCGATGGTCTGGCGCGGGAAGGCAAAGGGGTGATTTATGCCTCGGGTGAATTCGCCGAGCTGGTCGGTTTATGCGACCGCATCTGCGTGCTATGGGACGGACGGATTGTGGCGGAGATCCCCGGCGCGGAAGCCCGGGAAGAGACGTTGCTTTATTATTCAACCGGAGGAGCGGCAGCGTGAGCAAGGCCCTGGCAGTAAACGCGACGGTATCGGGCCGTCAGCGATTTTTTGATTTTCTCTATAAGTGGGGCATGTTGCTGACCGTGGTGCTGCTGGTGGCGGTCTTTGGCCTCGCCTCGGACAACTTCCTTGATCCGTTCAACATCATCAACATTCTGCGCTCGATCGCGATTGTCACGGTGATTGCCATCGGGGTGTCGATTTCTCTCACCATTGGCGGCTTTGATCTGTCGGTGGGATCGACGGCATCGCTGGCTAACGCGCTGGTGATTTCCCTGTTTGTCTGGCATGGCCTGGGGACCACCGAAGCGATTCTGATCACCCTCGCGCTCTGCACCTTGGTGGGGCTGTTTAACGCCTTTCTGATCGTGGTGCTGCGCATTCCTGACATGCTCGCCACCCTGGCCAGCCTGTTTGTGATTCAGGGCGTGGCGATGACCTACAGCTACGGCGGTTCGATTACTGAAAACATGGTGCTGCCGAGCGGCGAGATGGCGGAAGGCACTATCCCGGCGGGCTTTGGCGCGCTGGGGCAGGTGCCGACCATCGTCATCATCATGCTGGTGGTGACGCTGGTCGCCCAGCTGGCGCTGTCGTTCACCACCCACGGACGGCGGATGTACGCCATCGGCGGCAACCCGGAGGCCGCGCGGCTCTCCGGCCTGCGGATCACGCGTTACAAAGTCGCAGCATACGTGATTGCCTCGCTGCTGGCCGGGCTGGGCGGCATTCTGCTGGCCTCGCGTATCGGATCCTCGCAGGTCAACGCCGGCGGCGGCTATCTGATGGACGCGGTGGCGGCGGCCTGGATCGGCTTTTCGCTGGCGGGCTCCGGTAAACCGAACGCCCTGGGGACGCTGGTGGGGGCGGTGATCCTCGGCGTGCTCTCCAACGGGCTGGTGATGCTCTCGGTGCCGTATTACGCGATGGACATTATTAAAGGGTTGGTCCTGGCTGGCGCGCTGGCACTGACCTATTTTCAGCGCCGTACTTAACATTTTACAGGGTAAACAGCATGAAAAAGATCGCACTCTCTCTGATGACGCTGGGTCTGCTGCAGTCGACGGCGGCGCTGGCCACTGCCCCGACGCCGGTGCCGGCGGCGATTGCCGAGCACAGCGGCCCGATCCGTATTGCGGTGATCCGCAACCTGGGGTCTGACGATAACACCACCCAGTTTGTCTCCGGGGCGCTGCAGGAAGGCAAAAAGCTCGGTTTCAAAATCAGCACCTTCCTGAGCAACGGCGATGACGCCAAATTCCAGGACTTCGTCAACCAGGCCATCAGCCAGAAATACGATGGCATTATTCTCTCCCAGGGGCGTGACCCGTATTCCACCGCCCTGGTGAAGAAGGCGGTGGATGCCGGGATCAAAGTGGCGGTGTTCGATACCGCGGTGAGCGGTGAGATCCCAGGGGTGACGGTCAGTCAGCAGGATGACGCGTCGCTGACCGAGCTCTCTTTTGGCCAGCTGGTGAAAGACTTCAACGGCAAGGCCAACATCGTCAAGTTGTGGGTGGCGGGCTTCCCGCCGATGGAGCGCCGTCAGGCGGATTACCAGACGCTGCTGAAGCAAAATCCGGGGATTAAAGAGCTGGAGTCGATCGGCGCCGTGTCATCCGATGTGCAGGGCGACACTGCCAACAAGGTGGGGGCGATCCTCGCCAAGTATCCGAAAGGGAAAATCGACGCGATCTGGGGCACCTGGGATGCCTTTAGCCAGGGGGCCTATAAAGCGCTGAAAGAGAATGGCCGCACCGAGATCAAACTCTACAGCATTGATATTTCCAACCAGGATCTGCAGCTGATGCGCGAAGCCGGCAGCCCATGGAAGGTGAGCGTGGCGGTGGATCCGAAGCTTATCGGCGCGACCAACGTGCGGCTGATCGCCAATAAGATCGCCGGCGAGCCGACGCCAGCCACCTACGACTTCAAGGCGGCGGCGATCCCGCAGGCGCTGCTGGCGGCCCAGCCGGGGGCGGTGAACGTGGCGTCGCTGGGGAAAATTATCCCTGGCTGGGGCCAGACCGAAGACTTTATCGCGCCGTGGTTCGCGACGCTGGAAGCGAAAAACAAATAAAATCAAGCCGGGTGGCGGTGGGCGGCGGCCTGGTGCCCTCACCCCGGCCCTCTTCTGCAGGGAGAGGGGGAAAACCATGCCACCGGGCGAGAGGGATCCCCTATGTCAGCATTACCTTCCCCCGAATACAGCCGCAATATGCGGCTGATTGGCCATAGCGATCAGGGCGGTCGTCCGGACGGCGTGCAGCTGATGGTGCACCGCGGATTCGCCTATATCGGCCATATGGTGTCGCAGGGCTTTTCCGTGGTCGATGTTCGCGATCCGACCCGGCCTACCACCGTCAACTATATTGCCGCGCCGCCGGGCACCTGGAACGTGCATCTGCAGGCGCATGACGATCTGCTGCTGGTGATCAACGCCCGGGATCTGTTTGCCGACGCCCGTTTTGCTGATGAGAAGGTCTACTACACCCGCTCGGTGGGCGACACGGTCAGCGATGTGCAGGACAAGGGCTGGAGCGCCGGGCTGCGCATCTTTGATATTTCCACTCCCGCGCAGCCGCGGGAAATCAGTTTCCTGTCGCTTAACGGCATCGGTATTCACCGCATCTGGTACGTCGGCGGCCGCTGGGCGTATGTGTCCGCGTTGATCGACGGTTTTACTGACTACATCTTCCTGACCATCGATCTGGCCGATCCGCGTAAGCCCGAAGTGGCCGGGCGCTGGTGGCTGCCGGGGATGCACCAGGCGGGCGGTGAAACACCGGACTGGCCGCAGGGCAAACGCTATGCGCTGCATCACGCCATTATTGCCGGGGATACCGCCTACGGCAGCTGGCGCGACGGCGGCCTGACGCTGCTGGATGTCAAAGACCGTACCCAGCCGACGCTGATTAGCCATCGCAACTGGAGCCCGCCGTTCGGCGGCGGGACGCATACCGCGCTGCCGCTACCGGATCGTGACCTGCTGGTGGTGCTGGATGAAGCGGTGCTCGACAATCAGGAGGACGGTGAGAAGCTGATCTGGCTGTTTGATATCCGCGAGCCGTCAAACCCGGTGAGCATCGCCACGTTCCCGCCGCCGGATGAAATCGACTATGTGGCGAAAGGGGCGCATTTCGGCCCGCACAACCTGCATGAGAATCGTCCCGGCAGCTTTGTCAGCTCGACGCTTATCTTCGCCACTTATCAGAATGCCGGCGTGCGGGCTTACGATATATCTAACCCGTATCGTCCGCTGGAGACCGGGGCGCTGGTGCCGGCGGCGCCGAAGACGATGATGGATACCCGTCCCGGCCGCCCGCAGGTGATCCAGTCCTGTGACGTGTTTGTCGATGCGCAGGGCATTATCTACAGCACCGATTATAACGGCGGGCTGTCGGTGATTGAATATCTGGGATGAGGGCAAGATAAACGCAAAATGGTGCTCGCATTTCTGCCGGGTGGCGGCTTTCGCCTTACCCGGCCTACGAAAGACTGCAATATCAAACCGTTATGCAGTTATCTGTAGGCCCGCGCAAGCGCAGCGCCGCCGGGCAAACCCTGAAGATTGCACTTTTTTAGGGTGTGCTCCCTCTCCCTATGGGAGAGGGCCGGGGTGAGGGAAAACAGGCGCACTCAGCTGTACTGGCGTACCCGCGCCAGCAGCTCGTCGACGCTGTCGATACGCTCGGCCAGTACAATCAGCGCTTTGCCGAGGGTAATGGCGTGGCGCAGGCATTCATGGCGCATGGCGTCGTCCTGGATAGTGTCGATATCCGCGACGTGCGACAGCCCGACGCTGCGGCGGATCAGTTCGCTGCCGCAGAAGCCAACCGCGTCGGCCCAGACTTTCTTCAGAAAGGCGGAGGCGTAGCCGGGGTAAGCCAGCGCCGCGTCGCGGGTTTTCTCCGCCGCCAGCGCCTGGAAGCGTTCGGCGAAGGTGGTCCACAGCTGGTGGATATCGTTCAGTCGCTGCTCGCGCGCGGCGGCGGCGTCGCGAATGCCGAGCTGGCCCGGCAGGCCGCAGTAGTTAAGCAGCAGGTTGCCGATAGCGGTGCCGATATCGAAACCAATGGGGCCGAAATAGCCGAACTCGGCGTCGATGGCCTTCAGGCTGCCTTCGGCAACGAAGATCGACCCGCTGTGGATATCGCCGTGCAGCAGCGCTTCCGCATGGGCAAAGAAACGGTGCTTCAGCGCCGCCACAGCCAGCTTTAACTGCGCGTCGTCGCGCAGGGCGGCAACATCGGCCTCCAGCTCCGCCGGGTAGTTATTGCGCTCGTGGATCTGATACGGGTCGTTAAAGAACAGATCCTCGGTGATCTCGCACATCGCCGGGTTACTAAACTGCGCCACCTGCGCTTTTTTCTCGTGGGGATGGAGATAGAAATCGCTGGTGTGAAACAGCACCTGCGCCAGATAGTCGCCAAGCTGGCGGGCCGCCTGCGGGTAGTAGACGTTAGCGATAAGCTCCCCGCGCCAGATACGGTGGTCGGAAAGATCTTCCATCACCATCACCGCCAGCTCGGGATCAAAGTGATGGATTTTTACCGTGTGCTGCGGGCTGTGCTGATAGTGGGCGACCAGGGTCTGCGCTTCCAGACGGGCACGGTCGAGGGTCAGCGGCCAGGATTCGCCGACACAGCGCACGTAGGGCAGGGCCTGTTTGACGATAACCCGGCTGACGCCCTGGCGATCGAACACTTTAAACACCAGATTGAGGTTGCCATCGCCCACTTCCTGCGCGCTGACCAGCTCCGATGGGTTGTCGATGCCGGCGAACTGTTGCGCGTAAGCCACGGCATCGTGGGCGGTGAAGGTATGGTATTGCGACATTGCCTCGATCCTCGAATTCTGATTAAGCCGTTCAGACGTCTATACTTCTGGATTCCATCCTGACACAATGTGATACAACAACGCAACAGGGATTTAACGACATGCAGACATTACAGACCACCAGCCTGCGGGTGAGTGAAAATCAGCTTTTTATTCTCGACCAGCAGGCCTTGCCGCAGGAAAAACGCTGGCTGGCGGCGGATAACGTTGCGCTGCTGGTGGACCATATTCACGCCCTGCGGGTGCGCGGCGCGCCGTTGATTGGCCTGTCCGCCAGCCTGCTGCTGGCTCTGCTGGCCCAGCGCGGACTGAACCGGGATGAACTCCAGCAGGCGCTGGAGACGCTGCGCGCGGCGCGGCCGACGGCGGTCAACCTGATGAATAATCTGGATCGCATGAAGCAGGCGCTGGCCCGGGAAGATTACCCGCAGGCGCTGGAAGTGGAAGCCCTGCGTCTGGTCGAAGAAGATAAACAGCTGTGCGACCGCATCGCTGAGGCGGGCAGTGCGCTGGTGAAGTCCGGTAGTCGACTGCTGACCCACTGCAACACCGGCGGCCTGGCGACCGCCGGGGTGGGGACCGCCCTGGGGGTTATCGCGCTGGCGCACCGGCAGGGAAAGGTGGCCAACGTGTGGGTCGATGAAACCCGGCCGTTGCTGCAGGGCGGACGTTTAACCGCCTGGGAGCTGGGCGAACTGGGCGTGCCGTATCAGCTGATCACCGATTCAATGGCCGCCAGCCTGATGGCGCAGGGGCAGGTGGACGCAGTGTGGGTCGGCGCCGACCGTATCGCTGCCAACGGCGACGTGGCGAATAAAATCGGCACCTACTCTCTGGCGGTTTTGGCCCATTATCACCAGATCCCGTTTTACGTCGCTGCCCCGCAGACCACCCTCGACCGCTATTGCCCGAACGGCGCGGCGATCCCCATTGAGCAGCGCGCCGCGGCGGAAGTGACCGGGGTGGCGGGCAGCTTCGGCGCGGTACAGTGGGCGCCGACGGGGGCTGCCGTTTACAATCCGGCGTTCGACGTCACGCCTGCTGGGCTGATAAGCGGCTGGGTGCTGGACAGCGGGGTGGTCACCCCGGCGCAGGTCGCCGCCGGGGCGTTTGCGCCGGACAACGGATAGCAGACACCGTGCCGGGCCTGGAAAAAACGGCTTTCCCGGGCCCGCGCCGCTACGGCAGAACCATCGTTATCGTGGGGGCGGACGGCCGGTCGATACGCTGACCGAGGGCGGTAATAGCTGCCTGGAAGGGACACAGCGTACCGACGTCGGTCTGACGGCAGCCCGGCTGACGCCACTCCTGACGCAGCATCGGGTGCTGCGCGTCCGGCGTCTGCAGACGACGCAGGTCGTCGAGGCCTTGCGCCTGGAAATAGACCCGCAGATAGCGTTCCCCGCTCTTCGCGTTGCGCCAGCGCTCCAGCACCAGGCTACTGCCCGGCGGGATATTTCCCCGGCTGTAGCCCGGCAGCTGCCAGCTAAAGTTCATCAGCGTACGCACCATGGCGATATTGGTGTCATGCGCCACCAGCAGCAGCCAGCGTACGTTCGGGGTCGCCTCCGGTTTGACGCCGTCGAGCATGGCGTTGAGCAGCACCGACCCGCGTTTTTGCGCGGTATACAACACATCGTTACTCAGATCGTAGTTTTCCGTTAACAGCGGCAGCAGGGCAGTGATCTGACTGGCCTGGGTGATCTTGCCCCACGCCAGCTGGCTGAGAGGCAGGTTTTCACTCCAGCCGAGGCGCAGCGTTTCCACCATGTTGGCCATCACGCTCAGTCCGCTAATGGTGGTTTTCCCGCTTTTGCTCTGCTCGACCTGCCAGGGGGTGTCGAAGATCGGGCAGGGTTTATCGGCCTGACAAACCGCCTGTTTCAATAGCTGGATGGCTGGCGCCAGCGCCTGCCGACGCTGCGCCAGATCCCCGGCCTTCTCTTTTACCGCCGCCAGCTGACGGGCGGGGTCGGTCTGCGTGGCGGCGAACTTGTCGGTCTGAAACAGGGGATCGGCGTCCCCGCTGACGTAATGGATAGCGACGCCGCAGCCGGGGAAGGCGCCATCCACCAGCGCCTGGGCGGTCGCTCGCGTCCGCTGCAGCGGGCTGGCGCGCACGTAAATCGACTCCGCCGTCGGGCATCCCGCCTGCAGCAGGCCGAGCTGGCGATAGTGCTGGCCTTCCTCACGCCCTTTGTTAACCACGGCGGCATAGCCATGGCCGGTGAGCTCGCCGTCATGGGTGGTCCACTCGGTCCACGGTCGTCCGGTGGCGGCCTCGATGGCTTCCCGGTTACCGGCCGTCGGCGGGCGGATACCGTGGCGGCTGAGCTCGACCACTTTCTCCAGTTGCCAGTCCGCGGCGGCGGCAGATTGCAGCGCCAGCAGCGGCAGCGCGCAGGCGATAAACAGGCGTAACAGCCCCTGATGTCTTGCAGGCATCATATCTTCTTCCTTATTCGTTAATCGGTTATGAGGAGAACGAGGTCTGCCGTTCGACGGCATGGCGTCGGGCGACGATGGCGGCAGTGGTAAAACAGAGTAGCGCGGAACCCAGACCGGTACCCACCCAGAACAGCGCCAGCGTGCTGAAATCATACAGCGTTTTGCCGTTCTCGAGGATCGCCGTTTTATCAATAATGATCCCGGTGAGAAACTCGCCCAGGCCGGCCCCGGCGTAGCTGGCGATGCCGATGGTGCCGAGCGCGGCCCCGGCGGCTTTGCGCGAGGAGATATCGACGGCAATCAGCCCGCCGAGGAAGCAGGTCAGGGCGCCAATGGTGGCCCCGAAGATAACCATCGCCAGAATGTCAGTGTAATAATTGTGCGGCGACCAGAGCATCAGGGCGAAGCCGGCGGTGTTCAGCAGGCTGATAAACCCGGCCATCACGCTGCGGTTGCGCGGGAAAAAGCGGTCGGAGAGCATGCCGGCGATGATGGTCCCGGCGATCCCGGCGATGGCGTTGACGCCGATAATCCCGGACGCCTCCAGCGTGGAATAGGCTTTATCCTGCTCGAGAAAGAAGATCCCCCACGAGTTGACGGCGTAGCGGTCGATGTACATAAAGGCGGAGGCGAGGGCGAGGGTCCACAGCGCCGGGTTGCGCAGCGCCAGCAGCTGGTTTTTAAACACCGAGCCGCGCGCTTCGGCCTCCTCCTGCGGTTCATCGCGGATGACGTTGATGGACGGGAAGCCGCTGCTCTGCGGCGAATCGTGCATGAACAGCACCAGCAGCACCACCCCGGCGGCGCCGAGCGCGGCGGTGGACAGGTAGCCCATCTGCCAGCCAAATCCGGCGATCACCGCGGCGATCACCATATAGGTCACCGCCTCGCCGATATTATGCGCCGTCGACCAGATGCCATAGAAGGTGCCGCGCTCCTTAACGCCGTACCAGCGCGCCAGTGAGACCGCGCAGGGGCCGACGCCCATCGACTGGGCCCAGCCGTTGATCCCCCAGAAGATGGCCAGCAGCAGGGCGTTAGTGGTCATCCCCATCATCAGGTTCATCCCGGCGCTGAGCAATAAACCGAGGCTCATATAGCGCACCACGTTGGCGTGATCGGCGATAAAGCCGTTGACCAGTTTGCCGATGGCGTAGCTGAAGAACAGGGTAGAGCCGATCATGCCCAGCTCCGTCGGGGTGATCCCCAGCTCCACCAGCGCGCTTTTGGCGACGGTGAATGATAAACGGCAGACGTAAAAGGTCACGTAGGCCAGGGTCATGGCGATAAAGGTTTGCCAGCGCACCCGGCGAAAACGGTGTTCATCAAACGCGGCGCCCGCTTTCGGCGGCGACGCCCGGAAAAAAGCGATAATTCCAGACATAGGTGGTTCTCCGCAGGTCGGAGGCGTGACTGATTGATGTGGTTCGTCCGTGAGTGAAGTTATCGTTACTGTGTAGAGTACATAATCAGAGATAGCCTGACCCGTAAGGGTTAATGTAAGGGTTGTGGGATCATCTTTTTCAGCTGCGGGTACAGCGTCTGGCTGGCCAGCAGCAGCGGATTGCCGCGCTGGATCCCCTCCTGCGCCAGAAAATCGTTGCTGGCGCCGCCCGCTTCGCGCATCAGCACCAGCCCCGGCAGGGCGTCCCACGGGTTCATGTGCGGCTCGTAGTAGCCAATCAACCGGCCAGCCGCCGCCCAGGCGCTCATCAACGCCCCGGAACCGTTGCGGATAAACATGCCGCCGTCGCTGAGCAGCGCCTGCAGAAACGGCAGAAAGTCCGCCGGGGTGACGCGATGCGAGGTGCCGACGCCCATCACGCCCTCTTTGACCGTCGCCCCAGGGTGCGGACGGATCGGGGCGTCGTTGAGCCAGGCGCCATGGCCCCGCAGGGCGTGAAACAGCTCGCGATGGTTGGGGTCGTAGACCACGCCGATGACCGGTTCGCCGTCGGCGACGATCGCCAGCGACAGGCACCAGGCATGCAGGCCGTTGAGGAAACAGCTTGTGCCATCGATGGGGTCGACCACCCACAGGATCCGGGCGTCAGGCAGGCGGGTGCCGCTCTCTTCGCCGAGAAAGCCATCTTGCGGAAACGCGCTCTGAATGCGCTGTTTGACAAAGGCCTCCACCCGTTTGTCGGCCACGCTGACCACATCCTGCAGGTCATCGCCTTTATGGTCGACTGTCAGCGCCTCGCGCTGTTGATAGTATTCAAACGCCAGCTCAGCCCCCGCCTTCGCCAGCTCGCAGGCCAGACGGTAGCGGGCCTGTAGCGCTTCTGATTCCTGAGATTGCATAGTGACTCCCTATTTTGCACACGTGTGCATTTTGCGTGAAAAAAACAGCCCCGAAGGGCCGAATGAGTGTGGCCGGGTTTCGCAGAAGATTCTGTGATCGCTCCAGCATAAAATGATTTTTTCATTTAGCGCTATGACGAATAATTAGTTTCACTGGCACTTCGCGATGGCGTGAGGGCAGGCTGAAGCGGGCGATCCGCGTCATCAACAGATCCACCGCGTGGTGCGCCAGCAGGGCGGTATTCTGCTGGACGGTGGTGAGCTGATAGGGCTGCCAGTCCGCCTGCGGGATATCGTCAAAACCGACGATGGCCGGCAGCGGGGCGGGGGCGTCCCGCAGGCCATCCAGGGCGCCCAGCGCCAGCATATCGGTGGCGCAGAACAGCGCCTGCACCCCGGGGTTTTCAGCAACCAATTCTCTGGCGGCCTGGTAGCCGGCCTGATAGCCGCCGCCGTCGCAGAAGCGGCTGCTCACCGTCATACCCGACGTCCGGGCGATAAAAGCCTCATAGCGCTCGCGGGTGCTGAAGTTCTCGCGATTTTCGCCAATAAAGCCAACCTGCTGCCAGCCTCGACGACTGAACAGATCCGCCACCAGCTTCGCCCCCTGGGCGTTATCGCTGCACACCCGGTCGCAGCCGGCGAGGTCCGCATGACGGTTGATCAGGGTGACCGGGATCTTGCGCGCCAGATACTCTTCCGCCAGCGACAGCGGCGGCGCGCCGGAGGTGATGATCACCCCGGCGACGTGATAGCTCAGCAGTTGTTTAAGCGAGGGGGCGAGCTGCTGCGGATCGTCAGCGTTCATCAGCAGCGGCATAAAGCCATTGAGCGCCAGCTGATGGACCAGCGGCGCCAGCAGTTTGCTGCGAAACGGGTTGTCGAAACCGGCGGTGACGATGCCGATAAAATTACTGCTGCCAGTGATCATCGTCCGGGCGATGATATTCACCTGATAGCCCAGGGCTTCCGCGGCGCTCAGCACCTTCTGCCGGGTCTTCTCCGACACCGAGGCGCCGGGGGTGAAGGTGCGGGAGACCGCCGAGCGCGAGACGCCGGCCAGTCTGGCCACGTCCTCGGCCTTAATCCATTTTTTATCGCTCATCGTCGTTTCGCGCCGTCTGTTATCCAGGAAGCCGACGCCCGGGCGGGCGTCGGTCACGCACACTGCCTGAAAAGGTATCACAGAAAGGCGTCGTCGCGCAGCGCCTTGCGCCCTATGCCGGGTAGCGGATGTGCTCCACCTCACGCTGCAAAATCACCTTGCCGTGGCGAATGGAGGTCAGCACCCGTGCCTGGCGCCGAACGGCCTCGTAGTCGTTTTCCGCATCGAGGATCAGCAGATTCGCCGGGCGGCCTTCGGCGAGGCCGTAGTTATCGCCCAGACACAGCGCCCGGGCGCTGTTATCGGTGACAAAGTCGAGACAGCGCTGCAGATCGTCATAGCCGAGCATATGGCAGATGTGCAGCCCGGCATCCAGAATACGCAGGATATTGCCGTTCCCCAGCGGGTACCACGGATCCTGAATCGAGTCCTGGGCAAAGCAGACGTTGATGCCTGCGCGATCCAGCTCCGCCACCCGGGTGACGCCGCGCCGTTTCGGCCAGCTATCAAATCGGCCCTGCAGATGAATGCTTTCGGTCGGGCAGGAGATGAAGTTGATGCCCGAGGCTTTCAGCAGGCGAAACAGCTTCGAGCAGTAGGCGTTATCATAAGAGCCCATCGCGCAGGTGTGGCTGGCGGTGACCTGGGCCCCCATGCCGCGCACCCGCGCCTCTTCCGCCAGCACTTCGAGGAAACGTGATTGCGGATCGTCGATTTCATCGCAGTGGACATCCACCAGGCGGCCGTAGCGCTGGGCGAGGTCCATCAAAAACATCACCGAGCTGACCCCTTTGTCGCGGGTGTTCTCATAGTGCGGAATGCCGCCCACCACGTCGGCGCCCATCTCGATGGCGCGGGTCATGAGTCCGCGGCCGTCGGGGTAAGATTCGATCCCCTCCTGCGGGAAGGCGACAATCTGCAGATCGATAAGATCGGCGGCCTCTTGTTTCACCGCCAGCAGCGCCTTCAGGGCCGACAGCGACGGATCGGTGACATCCACATGGGTACGGACGTGCTGGACGCCGAAATCGCGCAGCATACCGATGGTTTTCATGGCCCGCTGGCGGGTGTCCTCCGGGGTTATACTCGCTTTACGCTGGCTCCAGCGGGTGATGCCTTCAAACAGGGTGCCGCTGCGGTTCCACTCCGGCTCGCCCGCGGTGAGGGTGGCGTCAAGATGAATATGCGGCTCGACGAAGGGCGGGATCGCCAGCCGGCCCTGGGCGTCGATATCCCCGGCGTCGGCAGTCTGCATCGCGGCCTGGGCGGTGATGCGGTGAATCATCCCGTCCTGCAGGTCAAGAGTAAACAGCGCCTCCTGGCGGCGCAGGCGAGCGTTAATAATTTTCATGGTGGGTCCTGTAAATGGTTTTGCGATAAACGCCAGATCACCAGCGCGACCGAGGCGTTGAGATGAAACTGAGGGTGGCTGACCGGGTAGCCGGTCAGTTTTTCAATACGCTGGATGCGCTGATGCAATGTGTTGCGATGCAGGCCCAGCCGGTCGGCGGCCCGCACCACATTGCCGTTCTCCTGCAGCAGCGTCTCGAGGGTCTCCAGTAGTAGCCATGGCGCTTTGCGGCCCGGCTCGATCAGGCAGCCCAGAGTGTCGTGCATAAAATCGTTGAGCAGCGCCGGGTCGCTGACCGCGGACAACAGTTTGATAAACCCCAGCTGCTGATAGTCGCTGATGCGCTGGGTCGGCCGCAGGGTATCGCACAGATCCAGCGCCTGGCGCGCCTGCGACAGCGCCCGCGGGTAACCCTGCAGCTGCCTGACCGGCGCGGAGAGGCCGCAGAGCAGCGACAAACTCTCCTCTCCGTCCGCCAGCGCCTGCAGCCACTGCTGCAGCCATTTTTTCTGCTGAAAGCCTTCCCCCTCCTCATCCGGCAGCAGGAAAAGGAACATGTTGCTGCGCTCCAGCAGCGGGAAGGGGTTGCCCTGCTGGTTGAGCTGCTGTTGCAGCTGCTGACGCACGCTGCGGTGGGCCTGCAGCAGCCAGGCTTCGGCCTGTTCGGGCGGGAACTGGCGAAACAGGCGGGACAGCCCCTCCAGACGCAGCGCCGCCAGCCGCAGCGGACGGGTAAAATCGAGCTGCTGGTGGAGGGCGCGCTGATGGAGCATCTGCAGATCCGGATAGTCGCCGGTGACCAGCTGCATCAGAATGTCGCGCTGTGACTGCAGGGCGTTTTCGCTGCGGACCAGCGCGGTGCCGATGCGCTCGGTGACAATCACCATCTTCAGCAGGTAGGGCTGCTCAATCAGCGGAATGCCCAGCTCGTCGGCAAGGGCGATCAGCGTGGCGGGAATGGCGTGGATATAGGCCTCGCCGGTGAGGATCACCATCCCGGCGATGCCGCGCTGTTTTCCCTCCATCAGCAACTGGATCAGGTTGGCTTCATCACGGGGATGGTTGATGCCGGTAATAAAGACCAGCTCGCCGCCCATGATCCACTCGGCGATATGTTCATTTTCCGCCACGTAGTACCAGCGTACGGCCCGCTGCAGCCCTTGCTTTCCCGCCCGCAGACGCAGGGCGGAGAGTCCCTCAAGGGCCAGCAGTTCGCTGACCGTCAGGCTCATGGCTCCTGCTCCGCGACGGCGGCAGGCTGGCGTTTGCTTAGCAGGGTCAGGACGATATAGACCAGCGCGGAGACGGTGATCCCCACCAGCGGCGCGATCCACGGTGACAGATAGGCCACCACCGCGCCGGCGGCGTAGGCGCCGAGTCCCAGCCAGTTAAAACGAGGCAGGCGGGCGTTCTGCAGCAGGGGATAGCGCCCGCCGCGGGCGAACCAGTAGTCGGCGAGGATCACCCCGCCAATGGGCGGAATAATACTGCCCAGCAGCACAAGGAAGGGGATCAGCATTTCATACATACCGCCAATAGCGAGCACAATGCCCACCCCGGCGGCGGCGATGGTTAGCGTCCGGCGGCGTTCGCTGCGCAGCAGATGGCAGGCGGCGGCAGAGACGTTATAGATGGTGGGTCCCTGAATGGTCAGCAGGTTGAGACACAGCATGATCACCGCGGCGACCGACAGCCCTTGCAGGATCAGGACTTCCACAATATCGGCCTGTTGATAGACGATAGCGCACCAGGCGCCGGCGACGATCATCAGCCCGTTGCCGATGAGGAAGCTGCCCATGCTGGCGAGAATGGCGGTCCGGCTGGAGTTAGCCAACCGGGTCCAGTTTGTCGCCTGGGTGGCACCACTGGCGAAAGTCCCGAAGACCATGGTGATGGCCGCCGACCAGGTCATGGTGTCGCTCGGCGCAATGCGGGTCATTGCCTGCCAGCCGCCGGCGTGGTGCAGCGCCAGATACATGGAGACCATCAGCAGCACAAACATCAATGGCACCGACAGGCGCGACAGCGCATCCAGTCCCTTGTAGCCCACCAGCGCGGTGACGCAGAACAAAATACCAAACAGCACCATCAACGGCTGGGTCAGCGCCTCGGGCAGGGCGAGGATCTTCACCAGCGAGATAGCGACCGTGGCGGTGCCCCAGGCGTACCAGCCCAGCTCGGCAAAGCCAAGAATAAAGTCGGCCAGCTTGCTGCCGATCTCCCCGAAGCAGAAGCGGCCCATCAGCACCGTATTCAGGCCGCTGCGCGCGGCGATCCAGCCCAGCGACGCGGCATAGAGGGCCAGCAAGGCGTTGCCGATGACGGCTATCCACAGCAGATTGACGATGGAAAAGGAGACGCCGAGTTTGCCGCCGGCAAACATCGTGCCGGTGAAAAAGGTAAAGCTGAACAACACCATGGCGATGGAAAATACGCCTTTGCGTCCGGCGGCGGGCGCTTCGACGAGGGGAAAATCATTGCTGTTTGACATCCTGGAACCTCTGGCTGGTAGATGGGCGGTGATAGCCGGAAGTAGCAAGAGATGTGCCAGGAAAAACCGGGCACGGGGAATATCACAGGATGTGCACAGTGCACAGTAATGAGGAGGTAAAGAGGAGGAGATGCCATTTTAGTGGGCATCCTGCCATGTTTTGCACCAGTCCAGGGCAGAGGAGGGCGGTGAGCGCATCCCTGGCGCAGGAGGAGAATTTCAGCCAGGGCGATCCGCCAGTTTTTGGCCAGAGAGTAGTGGAGAATAGCGGTGTACTGAAAACGGTTGGTTAAATCACTGTGAATAAGGGTTATTTAATATGCATTTATGATATAACCATTTGTCTTGTGTGTGTTTCCTGAAATATTGTCCCCTCCGGTTAGCGGTGTTAGTATCGGATAAATAGCCATTTAGACGGCTAAATAAATCATCGCTAACCTAAGGAACTGCTATGTGGCAAGAAAGACTCGCGCAACTGGTCACCACCTGTCATTGGATCGGGGCGAAAGGCTGGGCGCCGGCGACCGGCGGCAATATGTCGGTGCGCCAGGATGACACCTGGTGCTGGCTAAGCGAGTCGGGCCGCGATAAAGGCAGCCTGACAACCGAGGATTTTCTGCAGGTTGAGATCGCCACCAATCAGGCGCCTTCCGGACGGAAGCCGTCGGCCGAAACCGGCCTGCACACCCTGGTGTATCGCCTGTTCCCGGAAGCCAACGTGGTGCTGCATGTGCATACCGTCAACGCCACCGTGTTGTCGCGCATCGAAAAAAGCGACACGCTGGCGCTGCAGGGGTATGAAATGCAGAAAACCCTTAGCGGGCAGCACAGCCATCTCGATACCGTTCCGGTCGCCATCTTTGATAATGACCAGGATATTGACGCCCTGGCGGCGCGGATTGCCGATTATGCGCAAACGCGCCCGCTGCGCTACGGTTTTCTGCTGCGCGGCCACGGCCTGACCTGCTGGGGGAAAGATATTCAGGAGGCCCGCCGTCAACTGGAGGGGCTGGAGTTCCTGTTCGAGTGCGAGCTGATGCGCCGCCGCTACGAGCCCTGAGCCGGAGCAGGTATGGATTTTTATCTTGGTATTGATATCGGCACCTCGCGGGTGAAAGCGGTGCTGTTTGATCAGCATTTCACCGCCTGCGCCAGCGCCGCGGAAAACACTTCACCCCGCCTGTCGGCCAATGGCTACGCGGAACAGGATATGACCCAGCTGTGGCATTCGGTGCTGGCTATTCTGCGCCAGATTGCCTGCCACCCGGCGCTACAGGCGGGGCGGCTGCGGGCCATCGGCCTCGCCGGGCAAGGGGAGGGGGTCTGGCTCAGCGATGAGCAGGGCGAACCGGTGGGCCCGGGGATCCTGTGGAGCGATACCCGCAGCCACGAGCTGATGAGCGACCTGCTGCGCCGACCCGGCTTCGACCGCCGCTATTTCGCCGATACCGGCACCCACCTGCAGCCCTGCAATACCAGCCTGCAGCTGTACTGGCTGAAACACTATCAGCCGGCGCGGCTGGCGGCCGCGCGCTATCTGTTTTTCGCCAAGGACTGGATCCGCTTTCGTCTGACCGGCGTGGCGGCGCTGGAGTTGACGGACGCCAGCAGCTCGTTACTCAATCAGCAGACCGGCAGCTGGTCCTCGGTGGTGATGAACGAGATGGGGCTGAACGAACTGCTGCCGCTGTTTCCCCCGCTGCTGGCCCCGGATGCTCCGGCCGGCACGCTGAGCGATGCGGTGGCGGCGCTGACCGGGCTGCCCGCCGCGACGCCGGTGGCCGCCGGGGCGCTGGATGTCTGTAGCGCCGCGCTGGGCTGCGGCGCGGTCAACGAAGGGGATATCTACACGATCCTCGGCACTACCTGCTGCACCGGGATCGTCTGCCGCGGCCCGCAGACGGTGAACGAGGCGACGCGCTTTGTCACCCATACCGAAGCCGGGCAGGTGATCTCGCTGTTTCCGATGCAGGCCGGTACGCCAAACATTGACTGGCTGCAGCAGCATATTTCGCTGGACGGCGATCTGGATCGGCTGGAGCAGGCGATCGCGGAGGTGGAGCCAGGCAGCGGCGGCGTCTTCTGGCAGCCGTACCTCAATGGCGAACGTGCGCCGTTTTACAGCCCGGACGCGCGGGCCGGCTTTTTCGGCATTAGCCCGCACACCACCCGCGCCGAGCTGCAGCGCGCGGTGTTTGAAGGCCTGGCCTTCGCCATTGTCGATGCGCTACAGGGTTATCCGCAGGGCGGCGAGCTGTATCTGACCGGCGGCGGCGCAGCCTCGGCGACCTGGCTGCAGATTATCGCCGACTGTACCGGGCGTACGGTGGTCTCCAGCGCCTTTAACGAACTGAGCGCGCGCGGCGCGGCGATTCTGGCGGCCCGCAGCGTCGCGGCGCTGGCCGAGACGCCTCCGCTGGCGCAGACCCGCTATCAGCCGCGCCCTCAGGCGCATGCCCGCTACGCGGCGCTGTATCCCGTTTACCGCCTGCTGCGCGAGCAGATGCTGCCGGTATGGCAGGCCAGACAGGCCGCCCTTCAATCTTTTTCTCAGGACCTACAACCATGAAAATCGTTTTTACCGCCGAGCATGCTGGCGACCTTAGCGCCTTCCACCCGCTGGGCGAGCTGCTGGTGGAGGGATGGGCGCTGGGGAAACCGAAGCTCAGCGCCGGTCAGCTGATCGAGCTGGCCCACGACGCCGAGGTGCTGGTGACCAGCTATGATGAGGTGACGGACGCGGTAATGGCCGCCTGTCCGCACCTGCAGGTGATCGCCTGTACTCGCGCGAATCCGGTGAATATTGATACCCAGGCTGCGCAGGCGCGTGGCATCCGGGTGCTCTACACCCCGGGGCGCAATGCCGATGCCGCCGCGGAGCTGACGCTTGGCCTGATGCTCAGCCTGGCGCGCCATATTCCGCAATCCCATGCGGCGCTGAAGCGGGGGGAATTCACTCAGGCTGATAATGCCGCCGCCGCCACCCAGCATGGCTTGCGGCGGGATGTGGTCTGGGACGTGAGCCCGGAAAGCCCCTATGAAGTGTTTAAAGGCAGCGAACTGCGCAATAAAACGCTGGGGCTGGTGGGCTATGGCAACATTGGCCGCCGGGTGGCGCGTATCGCCCGGGCGTTCGGCATGGCGGTGTTGGTGGTGGATCCGTTCGTTGCCGCAGAGGATATCAATGAGCCAGGGTTACAGAAAACGACCCTGGAGGCGCTGTTCCGCGACGCGGATATCGTCAGCCTGCACCTGAGCAGCGGGCCGCACAGCGACGGGCTGGTGAATGCGGCGCTGTTAAACAGCATGAAGCCCGGCGCGCTGCTGATCAATACCTCTCGCGCGGCGGTGGTCGACGAAGCAGCGCTGATTGATGCCCTGCGTCACGGCCCGCTGGGCGGCGCGGCGCTGGATGTCTATCACCGCGAACCGCTGTGGCGCGATCATCCTTTTGTCACCGAGTTCGATAACGTGATTATCACGCCGCATATCGCCGGAGCCACCCGGGAGAGTATCGCCAAACACACGGCGATGATTGCCGCCGATCTTCAGCGCTATGTCGCCGGGGAGCCGCTGCTGTACCAGTGGCGTTAAGCCGCTTGCGCCGCTGCGGCGGCGCGGGCCCGGCGTCAGGGGCGATGAGCCGCCATAAAAGCCTGGGTCTGTTCCCAGTCCACTACCCCGGCATCCGATCCCATCCCGGTCGCCACCAGCGCGGCCACCGCCGAGGCGACGTCACACGCTGCTTTCACGCTGAGTCCGCGCGCCAGCGCGGCAATAAACCCGCCGCAGTAGCTGTCGCCGCAGCCGGTGGTATCCACCGCCTCGACCGGCCACGGCGCAATATGCTCCAGCGCGCCATCGCGACGGATAAGCCAGGAGCCGTTCTCGCCGTCTTTCAGAATGCATGTGCCCACGCCGAGCGCCAGGAAGAAGCGGCCGATGGCCTCCGGCTGCGTCTCGCCGGAGAGAAAGGCGGCTTCCTCCAGTGAAGGCATGAAATAATCCACCGACGGCAGCAGGGGCCGCAGCAGTTCCAGGGTGTCTTCATTCGGGGCGATAAGGTCAAAGCTGGTGGTGACCCCGCGCGCTTTGGCCGCCTGCAACAGCCGCGCGCTCTGTCCCTGGTCCATTGCCGCCAGCAGTCCGGTCCCGCCGTGATGCAGGAAGCGACAGTCGAGGACGGCGTCAAATTCCGCTTCACTGACGAACAGGGCGTCGGATGCGCCCCGGCAGTGCAGGGCCGGACGCTCGCCGTTGGGGCGAATCGGCAGGATCGTCGCCGAGGTCTCTTTCAGCGCGGTGCGCTGGATAAGCGAGCAGTCGATGCCCAGCCGGGCATAGCTGGCGAGGATAAAGTCGGCCTTTTCATCTTCACCCAGGCAGGCCACCGCTGCGGTGCGGATCCCCAGCTTCGCGGCGTTAATATTGGCCCCGGCGGCGGTGCCGGCGGGGTTGAGGCGAATTTGCTCAATAAAGGCGACGCCGCCGCGCGGCGGGATCGCCACCACCGGGCGCCCGGCGATATCCAGAATAGTCAGGCCGACAAACACGGCGTCAAAGGTTGCCATCGTTCTCCCGTTTAGCGATGCGTTTGGCGCAGGCGCGCCTGCCAGAAGGAAAGGGCGAGGGCCACCACCAGAATCACGCCGACCAGCGCGTCCTTCACCAGATAATTGAGCCCCATCAGGTTCAGGCCATTATCAATAATGGCAAGGAACAGCACGCCGCCGAGGGTGCCGAGGATGCTGACCCGGCCCAGACGGTTAAAGGCGGTGCCGATAAATACCGCCGCAATGGCGTCCATCAGGTAAGACTGCCCGGCCAGCGGGGTAAACTGCCGCAGGTTGGCGGAGAGGATCACCCCGCCGACGGCACAGAGCGCCGAGGCGGCCACCAGCACGCCGAGGATGGTCAGGCGATCGCGGATCCCGGCGATACGCGCCGCTTCGCTGTTCTGGCCGATGGCGCGGACATATTTGCCCCACAGCGTGCGCTCGGTGACCAACCATGCCACCAGCCACAGCGCCAGCACAATCACCACCGGCGTGGGGATCCCACCAAGGTTGCCCACTGCCAGATCGTGATATTCCGGGGCCATCCGCCGATAAGCTATCGCGCCGCCGCCGTCGGTATAGATGCGCTCGGCGCTGCTGGCGATAAACCAGGTGCCGAGCGTGGCGAGGAAGGGGCGGATCCGGAAGATGAGGATCAGAAAGGCATTGAGCAGGCCAATCAGCACGCCGCCGAGCAGGGCGCAGCCTACCGCGGCCTGCCACGGCAGATGCCAGGTTTTCAGCGCGACGAGGGCGAAGGCGGCGCCGAAATCGAGTGCGACGCCCACTGACAGATCAATCGCCCCGGCGCTGACGATCAGGGTCATCGCCATCGCCACAATCAGCAGGATCGCGCTGCCCTGCAGCAGGTTGGCCCAGTTATCCACGGTTAAAAATACCGGATTCGCCCAGCCAAACAGGGCGATGGCCAGCAGGGTGATGACGCCAAATCCGGCCCGCGACAGCCAGGCCAGCGGGCTGCTGGCCGTCTGTTCCGCCGGTGCCGGCGTTTTCAGGGTGATTTGGCTCATGCCTCGCCTCCTTTGTGTCTGACCGCCGATGCCGCCAGCACCACCAGAATCAGGCCGCCTTTAATCGCGCCCATCCAGAAGATATTGACCCCCAGCAGGCCGAGCCCGTTAGAGAGGGCGTTGACCAGAATTGCCCCCAGCAGCGCCCCCCAGATGGTGACCACCCGACGGCGCGAGAAGGCGGCGCCGATAAAGGTCGCCAGCACGGTTTCCAGCAGCAGCGGCGTGGCCGTCCCGCTGGAACTGCCGGAGCCCTGGCTGAGCAGCGGCAGAATAGCCAGCCCGGCGGCTATGCCCGCTAACAGCCAGACCCGCAGGGTCAAGCGGCGCACGTTCAGGCCGCTCATCTGCGCCATATCGCGGTTGCCGCCCACCGCCTGCACATGCTGGCCGAAGCGGGAGTGGTGGAGCAGGAACTGGAACAGGATAAACACCCCCAGCAAGTAAATCAGCGGCCATGGCAGGCCCAGCACGCTGTTATCGCGAAAGGCGACCATCAGCGGATCGCTGACCGCGATGCGCCGCTGGCCGGTCAACAAATCTGTCAGGCCGGTAAACGCCACGGAGGTCGAGAGGGTAGCCAGCAGCGGCGGCAGGCCGGCCGCCAGCACCAGGAAGCCGTTGATCGCCCCGCAGAGCAGGCAAACCGCCACCAGCAGCGCCAGCAGCAGGAGATACGGCGTGTGCCATTCGGCCAGCCCAAGACTGAGCAACGCGACGCCGAGCACCGCCGTCGCCGGCAGGGAGAGGTCGATGCCGCCGGAGACCACGTCATCCCCGCCAACGGCGATGACGCAGACCAGACCGAAACAGAGGATCGCCAGCGGAACGCTCTGGACCAGCATCAGGCTGATATTTTGCCAGCTGAGGAAGAAGGGAGACTGTACGCTCAGCCATACCAGCAGCGCCAGAAACAGGATCAGGGGAAATTTTTCAATCAGCGTCGCCAGGCCCGGACGGCCGCGACGCGGGATAGCGGTACTCATGGTGAAGGCTCCTGTCCGCCGTTGATCGCCACCAGCAGGGCGTCCAGCGTTAGCCCGCGGGTGGGCAGATTGGCCGCCAGCGCGCCGCGCCAGAGGACCAGGATCCGGTCGCATAGTCCGAGCAGTTCGGGGGCATCGCTGGAGGAGACCAGCACCGCCCGTCCTTTATCGGCCAGCTGGCGCGTACGTTGATAAATATCGCGACGGGCACCGATATCGACCCCAAGGGTGGGTTCATCGAGAATAAACAGCCGGGCATCGGTGCCGAGCCAGCGGGCGAGGATCGCTTTTTGCTGGTTGCCGCCGCTCATGTAGCGTACCGGCAGCGCCGGGCGTCCCGGGCGGATCGCCAGCTGTTCTATCCAGTAGCGCGCTTTCTTCTCAGCGATACCCCGCCGCTCCCAGCCAAAGGTAGCGGTCTCCGGCAGTGAGGCGAGATTAATATTGTCGGCGGTGGTGAAGGGCAGGATCAGCCCCTGATGGCGGCGGTCGCGCGGCACCAGCGCCATTCCGGCGCGGATCGCCTGCTTCGGCGTTCGAATGCGCCGCGGCTGGCCGTCGAGGTGGATCGTACCGCGTTCCGCCGGGCGTAAGCCGTAGAGTAAGTCGACCAGCACATCGCGTCCGGCGCCCAGCAGGCCGGCGACGCCGACGATTTCGCCCGGCTGAATATCAAAAGAGAGATCCTGCAGCTGCCGCCCGTCGCTCAGCTGGCGCACCGAGAGCAGCGGGGCCGCCCCGGTGTCTGCCGCCGGGTGCTGGCGCGGGGTATACAACTGGTCGATTTCCCGGCCGACCATCATGGCGATCAGCGCCTCGGTATTCTGCAGCAGGTCGCGGTCCGGGTAGCCGACCACTTCCCCGTTACGCAACACGGTGCCACGGTCGCAGAGGGTGGCTATCTCATTGAGGTAGTGGGAAATATACAGAATGGCAATGCCCTGGTCGCGCAGGCGAAGGATGGCGGAAGAGACCAGACTAGCCTCCTGCGCCTCCAGGGGGGCGGTGGGCTCGTCGAACACCACCAGCCGCGCCGCGCCGTCGATCAGCGCGCGGGCAATCTGCACCAGCTTGCGCTCGGCCAGGCTCAGGTCGCGCACCAGCCGTTCGGGGTCGATCGCCAGCTGCCAGTTTTGCTGGAAAAATTGCGCCGTGGCGGCCTTCATCCGTCGGCGATCCAGCGCCCCCCAGCGGGTGCGATACTCCTGGCCGAGAAACACCGATTCCGCGACGGTAAAGTGCGGGATCAGGTTAAGCTCCTGGTGGATAACGCGGATGCCGGCGGCTTCAATGGCTGCCGGGTTGCCGAGGGGCAGCGGGTGACCGTCGAGGGTCGCGCTGCCGCTGTCGGCCTGATAGACGCCGGCGAGGATCTTGATTAGCGTCGATTTACCGGCGCCGTTCTCGCCAATCAGGCCATGAATTTCCCCGGGATTGAGACGCAGGGTAACCGCATTAAGCGCCGTAACGCTGGCAAAACGCTTGCTGATCTGGTTCATGACCAGACCCGCGGCGGGGCGCTCCCCGCCAGGGTGTTGATTTATCACTGCAGTTCGCCGTATCCCAACTGTTTATACACCGCTTTCGCTTCCTGCGGACCTTTCACCGGTATCACCGGGATAAAGGTTTGCACCGGCAGTTTCTGACCGGCAAAGTAGCGGGCCACGTTGTCGGCGGAGGTCTGGCCAATCAGATGCGGCTGCTGCGCGACGTTAGCCACAAACGGACTGCCGGGCTCTGCCATGATCTCCAGCGTCTCCGGACCGGCGTCGATGGCCGTCACTTTCACGTCCTTATCACGGCCGGTCTCTTCCAGTGCCTGGACGATACCGATGGCCGGTTGATCCCAGCAGGCGACATGGATCGCATCCAGTTTGCCTTTCGGATACTGGCTGAGTAATTCGAGGGTTTTCTTCCGCGCATCTTCTGGCGAGTTGGCGAACTGCTCCGCCAGCTCGGGTTGGATAATATGAATATCCGGATAATCCTTAAGGACATATTTCCACTGATCGTAACGAATTCCGCAAATACGCAGCGCGCTGGAGAACGCGTTAAATACGGCGACGTTGCCTTTGCCGCCTAATTCATCCGCCATGTAGCGGCCGATGGTCGAGCCTAAGGTGTAGTTATCGGAGGTGGTATTGTTGACCGAATATTGAGAAACATGATCCACGGTAAATACCGGGATACCAGCATCACGCAATGCTTTAAATTTTGGTTCGACGGCGCTGTCGCCAAGAATACTAATTACCGCGTCCACCTTGCGTGACAGTAAAATATCGTGATTATTGGCATGAACCTGATTATCGCGGCCGCCATCGACGCCAATGACTTTGCCTCCCAGTTTCTCCACTTCCTCTGTCGCACCTTTAAAGGCCTCGCGATCCCAAAAATGCTGAGTGCCAACAACGGCAACGCCAATGGTTTTTCCCTGTAAGGAGAGGGCGTCTGCGGCAGTGACGCTCAGCGAGGCAAGGGAAAGCAGTCCCAGCGCGGCAGGCAATAATTTTCTCTTCTGCGACATTGTTATTATGATCCTGTGATGAAGGTGGTTGCGGACCGGTAGCATGACAAGAAGCACCTCGCCACCTCAAATACAAAATAAGTCTAAGTTATGTCGGGAATGTTATATCGCAGAAACGCCAGAGAAAAAGGTTATTTTGCCACCGGGAACCTGAAAATATTTCATGATGCAAAATATACCTTTTTATTTTGTGGTTTTATTTTTTGCTTATTCCGTGTTTATTTAACGGATAAAGACGGCTTCCTGTTTATTGTGATGGCGTGGAGAAATACGGCCCTTGCTGGGAAATGCAGATGATTGCGCGGGCTAATAGTTTTTTTGGCAGAGTAATGTCTGGCTGGGGCGGGGATATTTCCGTCATTTCCTCGATTTATTTTAACGAGCTTTTTGGCTGAGAAGAACGCGAGTGCTATGAAGAAACAGCATAATTATACGGTGATGCACTGGGGAACGTGGCAGGTGGAGAGCCGCGAGGGCGATATCGTGGCGGTTAATCCGGTGCCCTGGGATAAAAATCCGTCACGCATTGGTCAGTCGCTCCCCGACGCGGTGACCAGCCAAACGCGCATTCGCCGTCCGGCGGTGCGCGCCGGCTATCTTCAGCAGGGGCCGGCGTCACGAGAAGGGCGAGGTAAGGAGCCTTTTGTCGAAGTCAGCTGGGAGGTGGCGCTGGACCTGCTGGCTCGCGAGCTGCGCTCGGTCAAGGCGCGCTGCGGCAATGAGGCGATCTACGGCGGCTCTTACGGCTGGGCCAGCGCTGGACGCTTTCACCATGCGCAGAGCCAGCTGCACCGTTTTCTTAAGGGCTTTGGCGGGTACACCGCCAGCACCAATACCTATAGCAGCGCCGCGGGCGAGCGCATTCTGCCGCATATTCTCGGGCCGCTGAGCCCCCTGCACCGTCAGCATACCCATTTTTCCGAGCTGGCGCGGGAGTGTCAGCTGTTTGTCGCGATTGGCGGTCTGCCGCTGCGCAATGCCCAGGTCAACGGCGGTGGCGCCAATGACCATATGCTGCCGTACTGGCTGGATAAGATGCAGGCCAACGGCACCCGGTTTATGAATATCAGTCCGGTGCGCAATGACCTCAGCGCGGTGCCCGACGCCGAGTGGCTGGCCATTCAGCCGGGCACCGATACCGCACTGCTGCTGGCGCTGAGCTATGTGCTGATCGCTGAGTCCCTTTACGACCAGGCGTTTGTGGCCAGCCATACCGTCGGGTTTGCCCCTTACCGCGCTTATCTGTTGGGCGAGCACGACGGCGTAGCGAAAACCCCGGCGTGGGCGGCGACGATTACCGGCCTGGACGCCCAGCGCATCGCCGACCTGGCGCGGGAGATGGCCCGCCACCGGACGATGGTGAATATCTCCTGGTCTATCCAGCGCGCCCGTCAGGGAGAGCAGGCCTACTGGGCGACGGTGGCCCTGACCGCGCTGCTGGGACAGATCGGCACGCCGGGCGGCGGCCTTGGGTTTGGCTACGCCTGCACCAACCTGGCGGGCGCGGTGCGAAAAGCGTTTTCCGGCCCACGCTTACCCGCCGGGGAGAATGCAGTGGACAGCGTTATCCCGGTGGCGCGGCTGTCCGATATGCTGCTGCACCCGGGAGAAGCCTATGAGTTCGACGGTCAGCAACTGCGCTATCCCGACATCCGTCTGGTTTACTGGGCGGGAGGTAATGCGTTTCATCATCATCAGGACATCAACCGACTGTGCGAGGCCTGGCGCCGTCCGGAGACGGTGGTGGTGCATGAGCAGTACTGGACCGCGCAGGCTAAATTCTCCGATATCGTCCTGCCAGCCACCACCTCGCTGGAGCGAGAGGATATCGGCAGCGGCGGTCACGACGGGTTTATGATCGCCATGAGCGCGCAGATCCCGCCGGTGGGCGAAGCGCGTGACGATTACGCCATTTTCCACGATCTGGCCGATCGGCTGGGCTTCGGAGAACCGTTCAGCGAGGGGCGGGACGCCGGGCAGTGGCTGCGTCATCTCTATGAGGAGTCAAGACCGCGGGCGCAGGAGGAGGGTATTGCGCTGCCCTCGTTCGAGGACTTCTGGCAGCAAGGGGTACTGGAGTACAGCGCGCCGGAGCGGCCGCAGATCTTTCTCGCCGATTTTCGCGCCGATCCGCAGCGCTATCCGCTCTCCACGCCCTCCGGCAAGATTGAACTCTTTTCCGCCACCGTCGCCGGGTTTGGCTATCGTGAATGCCCTGGCCATCCGTGGTGGGATGAACAGGAGGCCGCCCGGCAGCGGCAGGAGGCGGCGCGCTGGCCGCTTCATCTGCTCTCCAGTCAGCCGCGCGCCCGCCTGCACAGTCAGTATGACCACGGCAGCGTCAGCCGGGCGACGAAAATTCAGGGACGCGAGCCGCTGTGGATGCATCCGAGCGATGCGCAGGCAAGAGACATCCGCGAAGGCAGCGTGGTGAAGGTCCATAACGACCGCGGGGCAATTCTGGCGGGCGTGCACCTGAGCGAGCAGATTTTGCCCGGCGTGGTACAGATGTCCACCGGCGCCTGGTATGACCCTCTGGATCCGAATGAAAAAGGATCGCTCGATAAGCACGGTAATCCCAACGTGTTAACCGAGGATCGCGGCAGTTCGCGCCTGGGGCAGGGCTGTAGCGCCCAGAGCTGTTGGGTGGAGATCGCCCCGTGGCGGGAGGAACTGCCGCCGATCACCGCCTTTGATCCGCCGAGGTTTATTGAGGTTTAGGTGTGGGGGAGCGCCAGCGGCGGGGCGGGTAGTCCGGAGGAGGCGCGGTATGCGCCGCCTCCGGGAAAGTGCGCGCCAGGCAATTTACTGATGGCAGTGGGACGTTACGCCAGCCGTGGGTAGGCGCTAGCGATATCGTCGCCGGTAAACTGGGCGATCCAGCCTTCCGGGTTATCAAAAATGCGAATGGCGGTGAAGTTCGGTTCTGAACCCATATCAAACCAGTGCGGGGTGTGGGCAGGCACCGAAATCAGATCATTCTTTTCGCACAGTACCTGGAACACCTCGTCGCCAATGTGCAGGCAAAACAAACCTGCGCCCTCGACAAAGAAACGCACCTCGTCTTCGCCATGGGTGTGCTCGTTAAGGAATTTCTCCCGCAGCGCCTCTTTTTGCGGGTTATCGGCGCGCAGGCTGATGACGTCCCAGCTCTGGTAGCCCTTCTCGGCGACCAGTTTGTCAATCGCGTGCTGATAGGCGGCAATCACCGTTTCTGCGCTGGGGGCTGCGCCCAGATCGCGGTCGGCCTGCCAGCGCTCGAATCGGACGCCTTTGGCGTTAAGTTGATCCTGAATCGCTTTGGCGTCGGTGCTGTGCCAGAGCGGTGTTTGCGGATCGGTCACGGAAAAAAGGGTTAATGCGCTCATGCTGGGATCTGCTCCGGATGAATGTCGTCAAAACGCTGAACCTGGGGATGGTGGCTCGCCGGGTCGCGGTCGCCGCGTACCAGCTGGATCGTGCGCAAACCCGCGGCCTCGGCGGCGTCGAGTTCCTGATGGATATCCGACAGGAACAGGATGGTGCCGGGGGCATGGCCCAGGTGTTCAGCAATGTTACGGTAGGATTGCACTTCGCGTTTGGCGCCTACCAGGGTATCGAAATAGCCCGTGAACAGATGAGTAATATCACCTTCATCGCTGTAGCCAAATAACAATTTCTGCGCGGCGACGGAGCCTGAAGAATATACATACAGATCAATGCCCTGCGCTTTCCATTTCTCCAGGGCCGGCAGTACGTCCGGGTAGAGATGGCCGGTAAAGTCGCCATTGAGGTAGCCGTCACGCCAGATGATCCCCTGCAGCGCCTTTAGCGCCGTGGATTTACGGTCTTCGTCCATAAAGGCGAAGAGGGTAGTGATAAGGTCGGCGGTGCTGGCGGCCGGAGCGTCTGTCTCGCGGCGCAGGTTGTCGAGAATGGTTTTGACGGGCTCAGCGTACTGCTGAGCGGTCACAAAGCCGGCCAGTCGTTCGCGGGCGTAGGGGAACAGCACGTTATGCACGAAGCGGATATCGCTGGTGGTGCCTTCTATGTCGGTCACGATGGCGCGGATCATGGTTTCTCCAGAGTGGCGTAGCGCGGAATAACATTAGCATTTAGACGTCTAAGCGTCTTGATTGCCAAATATTAACATCGTGTTATAGTGGCTTCAACAACAGCATTACAATCGGTATAAAAAGAATGAGTAATAACCCTTTGATTCCAGAGAGTAAACTCCCGGCGCTCGGCACCACGATTTTTACCCAGATGAGCGCCCTGGCCCAGCAGCATCAGGCCATCAACTTGTCACAGGGCTTTCCCGATTTCGACGGCCCGCGCTATCTTCAGGAGCGTCTGGCGTACCATGTGGCGCAGGGGGCGAATCAGTACGCCCCGATGACCGGCGTGCCGGCGCTGCGCGAGGCGATCGCCGGGAAGACGGCGGAGCTGTATGGTTACCTGCCCGACGTCAATAGCGATATCACGGTCACCGCCGGGGCGACGGAGGCCCTGTACGCGGCGATCACCGCTCTGGTGCGCCGCGGCGACGAAGTGATCTGTTTCGATCCCAGCTATGACAGCTATGCTCCCGCGGTGGCGCTGGCCGGCGGCGAGTTACGCCGTATTGCGCTACAGCCGCCGCATTTTCGCGTCGACTGGCAGCAGTTTGCTGCGGCGCTGAGCGATAAAACCCGGCTGGTGATCCTCAATACCCCGCACAATCCATCAGCTACCGTCTGGCAGCGCGAGGATTTTGCTGCTCTGTGGCAGGCAATCGCCGAACGCGAGATCTATGTCCTCAGCGATGAGGTTTATGAGCATATCAACTTCGCCGCTGACGGCCACGCCAGCGTACTGGCGCATCCTCAACTGCGCGAGCGGGCGGTGGCGGTCTCCTCGTTTGGCAAAACGTTTCATATGACCGGCTGGAAGGTCGGCTACTGCGTGGCCCCTGCAGCCATCAGCGCCGAGCTGCGCAAGGTGCACCAGTATCTGACCTTCTCGGTGAATACCCCGGCGCAGCTGGCGATCGCCGACATGCTGCGCGAAGCGCCTGAGCACTATCGTGAGCTGCCGGCGTTCTATCGGGAACGTCGCGATCTGTTTATTGACGCGCTGCGCCCGAGCCGGCTGGAACTTCTGCCCTGTGAAGGGACCTATTTCCTGCTGGCGGACTACAGCGCTATCTCCGATCTTGACGACGTCAGCTTCTGCCGTTGGCTGACGACCGAAGTCGGGGTGGCGGCGATCCCGCTCTCCGTCTTCTGCGCCGATCCGTTCCCGCACAAGCTGATCCGCTTGTGCTTCGCCAAACAGCCAGCGACCCTGCTGGCCGCGGCGGCGCGTTTGTGCCAGCTGTAGTTACTTAATCGTCCACGCCTGAGAGAACTGGCGGCCAGCGAACATCTCCGTCAGGCCGCTAATTTGTTTCAGGCGCAGCACCTCATCGGCATCCATTCCCAGCTCTTTGCCGATCTTCTGCGGCGTCCAGCCGAGCTGGGTCAGTTCGCGGACGATTTCCGACATGGCGTGGATTTGGTGGCGTCCGCGCGCCCGGTTGTGGCGTATGGTCGCTGCCATCAGCCCGTCACGCGAGGCGGCTTCACTCGTCAGGCAGGTCACCGGCAGGTAACCTTTCAGCGTTTTTTTCAGCGCGGCTTTGTTGCAGGCCAGCTCATGACGGTGAAAACCGTCGACAATCGTATACGCCTGCGGGCTTTGCTGGATGACGACGACCGGCTGGGTAAAGCCGTCGGCTTCCAGCGACGTTTGCAGCAGGCGTTTTTCCGGTGGCGCCACGTTATTCGGGTTGTAATCGTTGGGGATGACCTGCTCCTGTTTTACCCACAGCACGCAGTCAACGGGCTGGGAGCGGAAGGGGCTGCGCTGGTGGAGCACTCGGCGAAACGCGTTGATTGCCTCGATGCGCGCCTCGTCATCCAGCGTTTGCAGATAAGCGTCCAGCGCCTGCGTCAGTTGTTGTTGCATAATATCCCCCATTGTTGGCGATGTTTTTCCATGCGTTTACGGTAGCGCTGATAGTGGCTGCTTTTGGTCGGGCTAAACGAGAGCTGGCGGCACCAGTAGTCGTTATTGAGCAGCACCTTGCAGACTCGCCGCCAGGACGGGATATCTTTGGTGCCAATGTCTGCGGGCTGGGTGTCGGGAATATCCTCCATGCCTTTTTTCAGATACCAGCGCAGATAAACGGCAATTTTGTTACGGTAGTGCTCGGCAGTGGTTTCCGGCATGCTGTCGAGCAAGAACAGGGCGTAGCTTTTCCACGTCAGGTGGTCGGGTTTTTCGATTTTTCGATGACCGTAGAATTGATTATCATGCCCGGCATAGACCCCACCGCTGTGCGCGCCGCTCACCCGCTGACACATCGCAGCCCAGCGTTCAGGCTCCAGCACATGGTAGAGCCACAGTCCCTGGCGCTGCTCCGGACCGAACGGTTCGCAGATGCGCATATAGCGCAGCGGTACCCCAGCCTGATACATCAGATCGTACAGTGGGTTATAGGACTGACCGCTTTTGGCAAACCAGGTCCAAATGTCGGCGGTTTTCCAGTCATAGAGTGGGTAGATGTACCAGGCATGGCCGCCCGGGGCCGAGGTGGTCCACGGTTTATCGTCGGCGAAACGCTGTTTGCGCTGCGAAGAGATGGTCATAAAGCGATTCAGTGACTCGTCGGCGCGAATGCCGACCAGCACGGCAGCGGGGCGCCGCTGTGAAAACCACTCGGAAAAGTGGCTGACAAAGGACTCAAAGCTCATCCCCGGTTGGTAAAACGAAAAATAGCCCGGGTGGGTAATTGCCCAGGGCGGCGGCTGACGGACCCAGTCGGTCCCGGGCTCCCAGCATTGCCATTGCGGTTTATACTGCGTCAGGGCATTTTGGGTCGTTAGCGGCAGGGCAACCCAGTAAAAGGCGTCGATAACATCCTGATACTGGAGGCGTAGTTTTTCACAGTGGGCGATGGTGCAGGAGAACTGCGCTTCCCAGTCAATAAACAACACACTGATTTTTTTCCCCTGTAACCGTGCCGCCTGGGCGGTTAAATGCAGCATGACGGTGGAGTCTTTTCCACCCGAGAAAGAGACGCAAATACGAGAAAAATTATCCAGCACCCACTGGATGCGTTGCTCAGTTGCCTGCAGCACCGATTCCGGTAAGGGATATTTAATAAACGACATGACCATTAATCCTTTAACAGTAGAAATTCCCGTTCGCTCAGTATAAACGATGAGGGCTGCGAAATTAATGGTCGATTTGCATTCTGACAGGGTGCGAAAAATAGGCAGGAAAGTTACTCGCTGTTATTAAGTTGTGGGCGTGATACATCTCGGTCATTCATTAATATTTTTATTAATTCAGATAAAAAATGATTTTGTGTTGATGATTGGTGATAGTTAATATATATCGTGATGTCCGGAAATAGCTCGTCTATATTGATGACGTGAAGTTGCATGGCCGGCGAAATAAAGTCATATAAATAAGAAGGAACGAAGCCAATTAAGTCGGTTTTATTGATCATGTTAAGAATGGTCATAAAAGAGTCGCTGCGAAAGGCAATATTACGCGGATTTAACCATGGCGTGCTGCTTTGCTGGACGCGCTGAATGACAGGATCGTTGGTGATATAGTGGGTGAAAAATTCCTGCGCCAGCGCATCAATCGACGTGAGTTGCTCTCGCCGCGGATGGTCCGCCCGGCAAACCGCCAGGGTCTGCACCGTCTGATAGGGCTCACACAAAGTGGCACGGTTGGTAACGGGCATTCGGGTGAACACCAGGTCCGCCTGGCGATACGCCAGCAGCTCCTCAGCCGATTCCGTGGTGGTCAGGTTATGGTGCTCAATCTGCAAATTGGCCTGATGACAGAGCTCATTAATCATAAAATGGCTATTGACTGAACAGAACAGCGGGGGGCCATATATCACAATACGTTTACGCAGTTCGGAGCGATTATTGAGATTGATGGTTTTTTCCAGCTGTTCAAGATTTTGTTGCAAATGATAATGAAGATTGACGCAGGCGGTGGTGGGTGTCATCCCTTTCCCGACGCGAACAAATAACGGATCGTCTAACTGCTGGCGCAAACGCTGCAACGACTGACTCACCGCTGACGGGGTGATAAATAACATGGCGGCTGCTTTGCTGATGCTCAAATGTTGATAGATACATTCAAAAATAACCAATAAATTCAAATCGAACTTTTTCAGATCGTAAAGATTTGCCATTAATGCAGTCCTGTGTATTATCAGCGCGGGTGAAAATATTTTTAATGGGAATGTTGAGTGGCTTAATATTCGTGGTGTGAATTTAATTTCTGGCCAATAATGTTAAGTTCTGCTTAATATATCTTATTGTCGACAGGGGCGCCAGCGGTCGTGGTTATCTGGCGCCATTATGCAATGAGATTATTCTTGTTCGCCCATCATGATATGCAGCTTTTCTTTATCTGGCAGACCGACCACCTGCTGTAACATATTATCCTTATTCATATAGTAAATGGCTGGCGTGACGTTGGCCCCCAGCTCGTCCATCAGCTGCTGATTAACGTTGAGCACTTTCATCTTCTCCGGTGGGATAGCCTGCGGGAGCGTCAGGGCCATTTTCCCGTTTGATTGCTCGTAATCATGCCAGGTCTTCGCCGGATCCTTGGTGGCAAGAATGGCGGCGGCGGTGGCCGGGCTTTCTGGCTTGATCACGCCCACCAGCAGGGTGCGAATCTGTACTTTACCGGCTTCCACCCAGGGACGGGATTGCTGCCAGAACTGTTTACAGTAGGGGCAGAAGGGATCGGCAAAGACATACAGCACGATGGGGGCGTCCTTGTGGCCATCCTGCAGCCAGTTGGCCTGAGCCATCTTCTGCCACATCTCCTGTCCTGCCGGAGTGTAGAGTTCTTTCTGAAACAGCTGCTCGCTGAGGTTGGTGCCGTTCTCATCATACATATAGCCGGAGATCGCGTGTTTACCGTCTGGTGTTAGGTAGATGGCGACGCCCATATCCTGATATTTTCCCAGCCAGCCTTTCATTCCCCCCGGTGCGTCAAAAGGTTTGATGATAGTAATGCCCTGTTTTTCAATCGCTTTTACCGGGGCGGGTAGGTCCTCCGCATGGCTGCATAACGGGAAAACGCTGAGTAACAGCAGTCGCTTTAACATGAGTATTCCTTGTAAAATCAGCAGGTAAGGGAAAAGCATTGCCGAACCTATTACAGTCATAGGTAAGAACAGCTGAACGATGGATTGCCCTTTCCTGGCATGGGTGATGTAATCCTGGATGCTGTTACATTAAGGTAATGTAGAGCGCAACACATAGCCAGTCTGACTGGCGCTGAACCTACCTTCGGGTATTTCAGGTAACGGGGCCGCCTGAAAGGGTGGCCTTTTTACTTTTGTCGCGGCAAATGATGCGAAAAACAGCGAACAGCGCTGAACGCGTCGACAGGTTCACAGAGTTGTCTTGTTCCGGTTGTTAGATAACGCTTATTGATTCGATAATGTAAACGCATTGGTCGGGTCAGGAAAAATTCGTTAACTTAGACCTCAACGAAAACACGGAGGAAGTATAGATGTCCTTAATTAACACTAAAATCAAACCGTTCAAAAACCAGGCATTCAAAAATGGTGAATTCATCGAAGTCACCGAGAAAGACACCGAAGGCCGCTGGAGCGTCTTCTTCTTCTATCCGGCTGACTTCACTTTCGTCTGCCCGACCGAACTGGGCGACGTGGCTGACCATTACGAAGAACTGCAGAAGCTGGGCGTAGACGTTTACTCTGTGTCTACCGATACCCACTTCACCCACAAAGCGTGGCACAGCAGCTCTGAAACCATCGCGAAAATCAAATACGCGATGATCGGTGACCCGACTGGCGCCCTGACCCGTAACTTCGACAACATGCGTGAAGATGAAGGTCTGGCTGACCGTGCCACCTTCGTGGTTGACCCGCAGGGTATCATCCAGGCGATCGAAGTTACCGCTGAAGGTATCGGCCGTGATGCGTCTGACCTGCTGCGTAAAATCAAAGCGGCGCAGTACGTTGCTTCTCACCCAGGCGAAGTCTGCCCGGCTAAATGGAAAGAAGGCGAAGCGACACTGGCTCCGTCTCTGGACCTGGTCGGTAAGATTTAAGTCTGTTTGTGCCCGGCGGCGCTACGCTTGCACGGGCCTACAAGATCGTAGGCCGGGTAAACGGCGTGCCACCCGGCAATCAATGGGCGCTTTCGCGCCCATTTTATTCCAACACCATGATGCAAGCGCATTCAGGCCGCCTGGACAAGGCCGCTTGCATGATGATGTTTTAAGCCCAGGAGATAACAATGCTCGACACCAACATGAAAACCCAGCTCAAGGCCTACCTTGAGAAGCTGACCAAGCCTGTTGAGCTGATTGCCACGCTGGATGACAGCGCTAAATCGGCAGAGATCAAGGAACTGTTGGCTGAAATCGCTGAACTGTCAGACAAAGTCACCTTTAAAGAAGACAACACGCTCGCGGTACGTAAGCCATCATTCCTGATTACGAACCCAGGTTCCGACCAGGGTCCACGCTTTGCGGGCTCCCCGCTGGGCCACGAATTTACCTCGCTGGTGCTGGCGCTGTTGTGGACCGGCGGTCATCCGTCGAAAGAGGCCCAGTCGCTGCTGGAGCAGATCCGTGATATCGATGGCGATTTCGAGTTCGAAACTTACTATTCGCTCTCCTGTCATAACTGCCCGGATGTGGTGCAGGCCCTGAACCTGATGTCGGTGCTCAACCCGCGCATCAAGCACACGGCGATTGACGGCGGGACCTTCCAGAATGAAATTACCGATCGTAACGTCATGGGCGTTCCCGCGGTGTATCTGAATGGTCAAGAGTTTGGTCAGGGTCGGATGACGCTGACGGAAATTGTCGCCAAAGTGGATACCGGTGCGGAAAAACGCGCAGCAGAAGAGCTGAACCAACGTGACGCTTACGATGTGCTGATCGTCGGCTCCGGCCCGTCCGGCGCGGCAGCGGCGGTCTACTCTGCGCGTAAAGGTATTCGTACCGGCCTGATGGGCGAACGCTTCGGCGGCCAGGTGCTGGATACCGTGGATATCGAAAACTATATTTCGGTGCCGAAAACCGAAGGCCAGAAACTGGCCGGCGCGCTGAAAGCGCACGTCAGCGACTATGACGTCGATGTGATCGACTCCCAGAGCGCGACCAAACTGACCCCAGCGGCGACAGAGGGCGGCCTGCATCAGATTGAAACCGCCTCTGGCGCGGTGCTGAAGGCGCGCAGCGTGATCATCGCCACCGGGGCGAAATGGCGCAATATGAACGTACCGGGCGAAGATCAGTATCGCACCAAAGGCGTGACCTACTGCCCGCACTGCGACGGTCCGCTGTTTAAGGGCAAACGCGTAGCGGTAATTGGCGGCGGGAACTCCGGGGTAGAAGCCGCTATCGACCTGGCGGGCGTCGTAGAGCACGTGACCCTGCTGGAGTTTGCTCCAGAGATGAAAGCCGACCAGGTGTTGCAGGACAAAGTCCGCAGCCTGAAGAATGTCGACATCATTCTTAATGCGCAGACCACGGAAGTGAAAGGCGATGGCAGCAAAGTCACCGGCCTGCAGTATCGTGATCGGGTAAGCGGTGATGAGCATCATGTCGCGCTGGCGGGGATCTTCGTCCAGATTGGCCTGCTGCCTAACACCACCTGGCTGGAAGGCGCCGTTGAGCGTAACCGCATGGGTGAGATCATCATCGACGCGAAGTGCGAAACCAACGTCAAAGGCGTGTTCGCCGCTGGCGACTGCACCACCGTGCCGTACAAGCAGATTATTATCGCGGCAGGGGAAGGGGCAAAAGCGTCGCTGAGTGCCTTCGACTACCTGATCCGCACGAAAACCGCATAACAAGTCAGACAATAAACCTGCATAACAAAGAGGCTACCCTGGGGTAGCCTCTTTTTTTATCCTTTATTTCGTCACGCTTACCTGACGACCATCACCGGGATATGGGCATGGCGGATCACGCTTGAGGCATTGGATCCGAGCAGGTGGGTACTGATGGACGGGTTGCGCGAGCCAATTACCACGACATCGGCGTTAATTTCGTTGGCCAGCTCGTTGACCATATCGCGCACGCTGCCGAAACGGACATGCAGCTTGATACGCGATGGGTCAATGCTGAAATGGCTGACCATCGTCTGAAGACGGGTTTCCGCTTCATGCTGCAGGTGTTCTTCAAACCGCCGCAGATCGGCGGTAAAGCGGCTCATGGTGAAGCTCGCAGAACCGGGTAATACGTGGAGCAGATGGATCACCCCGTCCTGCTGGGCCAGAAACTCCGCATGCCGGACGGCCTTATCGCTCAGCGCCATCTCAAAGACATCAACGGGCATAATGATAGTCTTATACATATGCATTCCTCCTTGTTCGTTTGCGTCTATATCAACATATTATATGCGGATATAGTGTCATTCAGGTCGCAAAACTGTCAGTCAGGCAGGTGCAAAGCGTAAAAAAAGGTTAGCGGGGGAAGAAACAGCAGAAAGAGGATGTATGGACATCCTCTGAATAAAGCGCGAAACGCCTCAGGCAGCAGGGATTAGCGGTGGAATTCGCCAGCGGCTTCCGGCTGGTACAATAGCTCCAGCACTTCCAGGTGTGTCGATGCACCGCCCGGCAGCTCCCAGTGAATGGTGCTGCCGACTTTCAGACCCAGCAGCGCGGCGCCCACCGGCGCGAGGACGGAGAGCTGGCTGGCGCTGTCAGTCACCTGTGACGGAAACACCAGCGTCCGCACGCGCTCTTCGCCGCTGGTTAAATCGCGGAATTTTACCTTACTGTTCATGGTGACGACGTCATGCGGCATCGCTTCCGGCGCCAGCATTTGCGCGCGGTCGAGCTCGTCATTCAGGGCATCGGCAACCGGTAAGTTGGCGAAAGCCGGCTGCTCCAGCAGCCTGTCGATACGTTCGGCATCCAGTTCGTTAATGATGATTGCGGGTCTGGTCATTGCATACTCCATGTTATCCAGGAACCTGTCCGTAAAAGAAAACCCTCGCCGAAAAGGGCAAGGGTTAAGGTTTTACCATCATACTGAGAGTTGCCGGCGGTTTGAAGTGATGAAACGCACATTCAGCGTGCAACGCCACCCGGAGGGCGGCGTTTTCTGCTCAGCACGTCGCTTTGCGCTACTCACCAACCTTATCCAGGATAAACTGGGTTCCACAGTTGCCCGGGTGAGGCTGTGGCAGAAAGGCGGAAGTGGTCAGCGGGGCGTTAATCGTGGCGGCGTTGAGGGAGATTTGCATCTCAGTCAGATAGGCCGGATTACCGTTACAGGTTAATTTAAACGCCTTCACGCTTTGTGGACCCCAGGCGCGGGCCACCGCGGCATCGAAGTCGGCGCGGCTGACGGTTTGACCATAATGCTTCGCGAGGAAATCGCCTACCGGGCTATGCTTAATTTCCCCATTCAGGCGCACCATGGTGCCAAAATAGCTATCGGGATCAAAGCCGAAGCAGACGCCATGTTTGGCGTATTCGTAGCGCTCCAGGCAGGAGGTGCCGCCCGAACCCGGCATCACGTTATTGAGCTTATTGGCCATCTCCAGCGACAGGCCGGTTTCCGCCGCCTGGCATTTGCGGTTCGCTTTCACTTCCGGCATGTCGGGCACCGGGCGCGTGGCGCAGCCGTAGCGCATCCAGCGTCGTTCATCCACCCCGCGTGCGGCAATCGATTTTGGCAGTCCGGGCCACAGGCCGTGCACGGTCAGAAAATCGGCTTTGTTCGCCGTGTCCTGTTGCAGGCGGCACTCTTCCGGTTCGCTACGGTTGCGGTCAAGCATGCTCTGACAGAATCCGGTTTGCCAGGAGAGGGCAAGGACGTAGCGGTCAAAATCAGCGTATCGCGTCGCGGTGAGCGGTTCAGCGCCGGCCTGAGTGGCGGTGAGCACAAGGGCTATCGCGGCGAAATCCTTCCTGAACATGTTTATTCCTGATTGTGGATGACAAAAGATAACGGGGAGTTATTAAAGCATAAAAAAGGCGCCTGCTGGCGCCTTTTCGCGTGGTTAGACCATTAGTGGATTGCGCTGCCGGGTACGAGGATCTCGGTAGCGATAATCACCACCAGCAGGCCAACCATCACCGGCACGGAGGTGCGTTTAACTACTTCGAACGGCGAAATTTTCGCCATCCCGGCGACGGCAACCACTACCCCGGAGACCGGCGATATCGTGCGGCCGAGGTTAGAGGCCTGCAGCATCGGAATCGACAGGTAAGCCGGATTGATGCCGGAAGAGTGCGCCAGCTTGGGGATCATCTCAACAAAGGCATAGAACGGGGCATTACCGGAGCCGGTAGTCATCGCCGCCAGCATGGTCAGGATCACCAGCACCAGCATCAGAATAATACTGGCCGAGCCGAACGACGTGGCGATGGAGATCAGCCCGTTGATAAAGCCGATAGTGCTTAACCCCTGGGCAAAGACGCCGGCAGCGACCAGCAGCATTACCACGCCGGCGAAGGCGTCGGCCATGCCGCGGTAGGCAACTTCCAGCCCGCTGAAGACATTTTTGGTGTTAAACCCGCGCAGGAACTCAAGGATCGCCGCCAGCAGCATGCAGCCAACGAGGATAGTGATAATGTGCAGTTCCGGTCCCCATTTACCATCAAAGATCAGTACGCCGATGATCGGGGTAAACGGCAGAATGGCGTACAGCGCCGGGGCGGTGGTGGTGATGTCGTTGACATCCAGCATTTCGTGGGAAATGTTCTCTTTTTTATCCAGATAACGCTGCCAGAAGAAGTGGGCAATCGCCATGCAAATAATGGCCGCGATGGAAATAGGCAGCGTGGTCTTGAAGGCAAAGTCGATCAGCGGCATTTCAGCGGCTTTCGCCGCCAGCACGACATCGCCAGAGGTGGGCGAGAGGATAATGGCCGCTGGTGAAGCGCAGATGGCGGCAGCCGCCCCGCGACTGATACCGACGTTCACCATCACCGGGAACAGCGTCGCCATCAGCAGCACGCCAAGGCCGGTCGCCGAGGAGACCGCCAGCGACATCAAACAGGCGACAAAGTAGGCGGCAATCATCAGCAGATAGGGCGAATTAATATAGCGCAGCGGCTTTGACGCTAATTTTACCACCATATCATTAGCGCCAATATGGGTCATGTAGGTGGCGAAGCCGCACAGCATCATAATCATCATACCCAGATCGCCACCGCGGCTCATGAGTAGAATCTTAATGTATTCAATAATATCGGTGGCAGAATAACCGGTGCTGTCGGTATTGCCCGGCAAGACTTTATGCCCCAGCAGGGCGCTGACGATCAATAAGATTAAGCCCCCGACGAACAGCACCCCGGTGGCCGAGTAGCCCTTAATGATATAGCGGGCGACGCCCACAATGACCACAATCCCGATCAGGATCTCAACAAACGTCAGCATTTATTACCCCTAAGCCCAAAGAATATGTAGATAAAAAGCGTCACACCAAATTTTAATGTGCGAATGTGCCGAAAAAACGGACAAAACTCGCTGATGCAAATCAATAAAGCGATAAGAACTACGCGTCACCCGTCTCGCCTGGATATAATCACCAGATGGATAGTTAAAAGGTTCTGATGGTCACCGGGCGAAAATCAGGAGTTTGCCTTATTTCGTTCAACCTGTATTGAGGCTATCTTTGCTATTTTAGGCGGCTTTTAAATGAAAGTGGTAATGGAAAAGTGTTGATGTTACGTCGTTTTTCACTGTTTTCTCTTGGTTTTTTTGGATGGTTGTTGGTATCCGTAAACGCCAGCGCGTCGTTTTCATCGACCCTCAGCGAAGGTTACCATACCTTAAGTAATAACGTGGCGCAGACCTGGAATGAGCCGGAGCACTATGACTTATACGTTCCAGCCATTACCTGGCACGCGCGGTTTGCCTATGATAAGGAAAAGACGGATAAGTATAACGAACGCCCCTGGGGGGCGGGTTTTGGCGTCTCCCGCTGGGATGACAAAGGAAACTGGCACGGCCTGTACCTGATGGCGTTTAAAGATTCTTTCAATAAATGGGAGCCTATCGGCGGCTACGGCTGGGAGAAAACCTGGCGCCCGCTGACCGACCAGAACTTCCACCTTGGCCTCGGCTATACCCTCGGGGTAACGGCGCGCGATAACTGGAACTACATTCCTATCCCGGTGATCTTGCCATTAGCATCAATAGGTTACGGTCCAGCAACCTTTCAGATGACCTATATTCCAGGCACTTACAATAACGGTAACGTTTACTTCGCCTGGGCTCGTATACAGTTTTAATTCGCTAAGTCTTAGCAATAAATGAGATAAGCGGTGCGTCTTGTGGAAAAACAAGGACTAAAGCGTTACCCACTAAAAAAGATAGCGACTTTTATCACTTTTTAGCAAAGTTGCACTGGACAAAAGGTACCACAATTGGTGTACTGATACCCGACACAGCATTAGTGTCGATTTTTCATATAAAGGTAATTTTGATGTCTAAGATTAAAGGTAACGTTAAGTGGTTTAATGAGTCCAAAGGATTCGGTTTCATTACTCCGGAAGATGGCAGCAAAGATGTATTCGTACACTTCTCTGCAATCCAGTCCAACGGTTTCAAAACTCTGGCTGAAGGTCAGCGCGTAGAGTTCGAAATCACTAACGGTGCCAAAGGCCCTTCTGCTGCAAACGTAATGGCTATCTAACCAACACGTCAGTAGAATATAAAAACCCGCTTTAAGCGGGTTTTTTTTTGCCTGTTTTCAGGGTCTTAACGGCTGGCAGCCTGCGAGAAAAGCCAGAAGGCGGCCGCTGTCATAGCAAACGACCCCAGCAAATTTACCAGCACGTTGAGGAGTGCCCAGCTCACCCGTCCCTGTTGCAGGAGAAAGACCACTTCCGCAGAGAAAGTGGAGAAGGTCGTCAGCCCACCGCAGAATCCGGTGGTAATCAGCAACTTCCACATCGGGTCAATATCGGTTAGACGATTAAACCACGCCAGCCCGGCGCCAATCACAAAGGCACCTACCAGGTTGGCCGTCAGCGTCCCAATCGGGATAGCATGATGCACAGGATTGAGCTTCATGCCGAGCCACCAGCGCAATACGCTGCCGGTGCCACCGCCGATAAAAACGGCGCAAAGAAGTTGAAACACGGTTGTTTCCTGCTATTTGATATAAGAGAGCCTCAAGTGTAGCGCGCGACGGGCGCGGTTGGCTATTCATAACCTGACGGAGAAAAACATGCGGGTAGCGGCAGGACAATTTGCCGTCACGCCAGTATGGCGGACGAATGCGCAGACCTGTGTGGCGATGATGCAACAGGCTGCGCGTGAAGGGGCGGCGCTGCTGGTGCTGCCGGAGGCGTTGCTGGCGCGGGATGACAACGACCCGGACATGTCAGTGAAATCGGCTCAGTCGCTGGATGGGGAATTTTTGCAACTGCTGCTGGCTGAGAGCGGGCGTAACCGTTTGACCACGGTCCTGACACTGCACGTGCCGTCAGGAGAGGGCAGAGCGACCAATACGCTGGTGGTATTGCGGGGTGGCGAAGTGATAGCTCATTATCACAAGCTCCATTTATATGATGCCTTCGCAATGCAGGAGTCGCGGCGGGTGGATCCTGGCCAGCAGATCCCGCCGGTGATTGAGGTGGCGGGATTACGCGTTGGCCTGATGACCTGCTACGATCTGCGCTTTCCGGAACTGGCGCTATCGCTGGCGCTGAACGGGGCGGAGCTGCTGGTACTGCCCACCGCATGGGTGAGGGGGCCGCAGAAAGAGCACCACTGGGCGACGCTGCTGGCGGCGCGCGCCCTTGATACCACCTGCTATATCGTGGCGGCAGGCGAGTGCGGGACGCGGAATATCGGTCAGAGCCGCATTATTGATCCGCTGGGAACGACGCTGGCGGGGGCAGGGAGTGAGCCGCAGGTGATCTTTGCCGATGTCTCCGCGGAATACCTTGCCCGGGTTCGCGAGCGTTTGCCGGTGCTGCAGAACCGACGATTTGCGCCACCGCAATTATTGTGATGTTTTTTTAAACAGGGCTTGATTCACCTTGTTACAGATTGCTATTGTGTCCGCGCGTCAAATACCCGTATTGTTTATCCGAATAATTCGCTGTGCACGTCAGGATGGACACCTCTGCACTAACTCCTTGAGGAGAAGGCTCTGGGCCGAATCACGCAGCCCACGCACAGGTGGATTACAATATGACGGATAAATGCGTGTATGATGGCGTATTCGCAGCTTGTATAGAGAAGAAGGTTAGCTATGGGTGAGATTAGTATTACCAAACTGCTGGTAGTCGCAGCACTGATTATCTTAGTGTTTGGTACCAAGAAATTACGTACGCTGGGCGGCGACCTGGGTTCGGCTATCAAGGGCTTTAAAAAGGCCATGAACGAGGATGACGATAGCGCGAAGAAAGCCACCGTGGAAGAAGAAGCGCCGGCGCAGAAGATCTCTCATAAAGAGTAATTGACCCGATGCATCCCTCCGGAGGGATGCTGGCGGAACGGCGAAGAGGCCGCGACGAATATCGTTGCGGCCTTTGTCGTTTTTGGCGATGCCGTGCAGAAAAGATGCAACGAACTGTTACGAAAACGCGAAGCAGAGGAAGCGGAGAGGGGCCGCTGCGGCGAAAAATCGCGCAGCGGCAGAAGCGGCAGTTACTTCACTTCCATCCCTTTAGCCTGCAGGTCGGCATGGTAGGAAGAGCGAACGAAGGGACCGCAGGCGGCGTGGGTGAAGCCCATAGCCATTGCTTCCGCTTTCATCTCTTCGAACTCTTCCGGGCTGACGTAGCGCTGTACTGGCAGGTGGTGACGGCTCGGCTGCAGATACTGGCCTAACGTCAGCATGGTGACGCCGTGGCGACGCAGGTCGCGCATTACTTCAATGATCTCGGCGTTGGTCTCACCCAGACCGACCATCAGGCCGGATTTCGTCGGGAGCTCCGGGTGCGCTTCTTTAAAACGCTCCAGCAGCTTCAGCGACCAGTTGTAATCCGCGCCCGGACGCACCTGACGATAAAGACGTGGTACGTTTTCGAGGTTGTGGTTAAAGACGTCCGGCGGGGTCACCGTCAGGATTTCGAGCGCGCGATCCATACGGCCGCGGAAATCCGGCACCAGCGTTTCGATCTTAATTGACGGGTTTTTCTCGCGAATGGCGCTAATGCAGTCGGCAAAATGTTGCGCTCCGCCATCGCGCAGGTCGTCACGGTCCACTGAGGTGACCACGACATAGCGCAGACCCATATCGGCGATGGTTTGCGCCAGCTTCTGTGGCTCGTTCGCATCTGGGGTGACCGGACGTCCATGCGCAACATCGCAGAACGGGCAGCGACGGGTACAGATCGCGCCGAGGATCATAAAGGTCGCGGTACCGTGGTTGAAGCATTCTGCAAGGTTCGGGCAGGAGGCCTCTTCACACACAGAGTGCAGGCCGTTCTTACGCATCGCTGCTTTGATACCCTGGATACGGGACGAATCTGCCGGAAGTTTGATTTTCATCCATTCCGGTTTTCTGAGCAGAGCTTCACGCTCAGTTGCCACGTTTTTCACCGGGATAAGGGCCATTTTATCGGCGTCGCGGTACTTAACACCGCGTTCCATCACAATGGGTTTACTCATAGCGTGCGTGTTCCAGTTGCGAGTCACGAAGGAAAGCGAATTAATTCAATGAAATGTTGCAATTATCAACTATTTTTGAATCAAGAGCAGGCAGTATACCATTGAAAAGGGGCAGAAAGCAGCCTGCCTGCCTCGCAAATTGTAAAATAGTTGTTGTTTTATCCTTTTCCTTTCCGTGCGCTACGCCTTAAACGCCTGGATTACCGTCTCGATAATCTCTTTCAGCAACGGCTCCTTCCCACTTTGTTTATTGTAGTGCAGTGCGACATTAATTTTTTCGTCCTGCAGGGGATTGAAATCAAGGGGTTGCAGCGGCCAGAGCCGGGATACCATGGCGAACAGGCGCTCGGTGGTTAGCCCCAGCATGTCGCTCTCGGCGATCATGGCTGCCTGGGTCAGCAGGTTAAAGGTGCTGAATCCGCAGCGTCGTTCGCCCATCTCTTCCTGCAGTCGACGGTGAAGGGTAGGGTAGCGCTGGCCTTCCGGCAGCAGCAGCGCAAACTCATACTGAGCGAGGTGAGTTTCATCCTGCGGGCCGTGCAGCGCGGGGTGTTCAGCACGGCAGTACATCCGCACCCGATCCTGGTACAGCACGTGATGGCTTATCGCCTGGCCGCTGTGCAGATGAGTGTCAATTAACAGATCCACCTGGCGCTGGTCGAGTTGTCGCGCGGCGTCGGTGATGGCGATGTTGTGCAACAGGATCTGCGGAAAGGCCGGTTTCAGCGCGCTGGCCACGATGGGCATCAGCAGCGCCCCCATCCCTGGCGTGGTGGCGATAGTGATCACCCGCTGCTGGTGGGGGCTACCGGCGATATCCAGTGCACTGAGGAAAGCCTCCATACCCCGGCTGATGTACTGATGAAGATGGGTGGCATACGCGGTGGGCATCACGCCTTGCCCCTTGCGGATAAACAGCGGGTCAGGAAAAAGCGCCCGCAGTTTGTTAATCGACTGGCTAATAGCCGACGGCGTGATATTCAGTATCTTAGCGGCGTTGACGATGCCTTTATGGACGTAAACGGCTTCGAAAATAGTTAACAGGTTGAGGTCAATATTGCGCAGGATGCGAAACATCTGGCGGTCATAACGTTCATCCTGTCGTTCAGGGGATTCTGACGGAGACGTATTCTCTGGCACACGATGAGTCCGGTTGGGAATGATAGGGCAAGTATAGCGGCCCACCGCATCCCGTACGTGACAATTGATTGCAAAAATAATGTGTTAATCGTTTAGCGCCCCGCCGCCAGCGGGGCGCTGATCTGCCGTTTACTGCTGGGGGAGATATTCGTGCGGGGGATGGTCCAGCAGCGCCAGCAGATTGGCGACCAGCCGCGGGGCGACCGTCTCTGGAGTCACCTCTGGCTGCCACTGGCGCATTTGCGTCATCTCCATGCCGGCATAGCCGCAGGGATTGATGCGCAGAAACGGCGCGAGATCCATCGCGATATTGAGCGCCAGGCCGTGGAAAGAACACCCTTTGCGGATCCGCAGTCCCAGTGAGCAGATTTTGCGATCGCCGACGTAGACGCCTGGGGCGTCGGCGCGGGGATGCGATTCGATGCCATACTCGGCCAGGGTATTAACGACCGTTTGCTCCAGCAGCGTCACCAGCTCGCGCACACCCAGCTTGCGGCGTTTAAGGTTCAACAGAACATACATTACCTGCTGTCCTGGACCGTGATAGGTCACCTGGCCGCCGCGATCGCTCTGGATCACCGGAATATCGCCGGGCACCAGCACGTGTTCCGCTTTGCCTGCCTGGCCCTGAGTGAAGACCGGGTGATGTTCCACCAGCCAGATCTCGTCGAGGGTGTTTTCATCGCGGGCGTCGGTGAATTCATGCATCGCCTGCGAGATGGGTTCGTAAGGTTGCAGGCCAAGCTGCCGGATAAGAATTTTATTGTGCTGCAAAACAACATCTCCGCCGGGAAGAGAGGACTCAGGGCGGGGAGTATATCACAGCAGGGCAGAAGGGGATGAAAGGACCCGGCACGGCGGCCGGGTCGGGGAAAAGGTTACAGCACCATCCGTACGATATCGATATTGCCTAACTCTTCGTACAGCGTTTCCACTTGCTCAATGTGGGTGGCGTTGATGGTGATGGAGACCGAGTGGTAGTTACCTTTGCTGCTCGGTTTTACTGACGGCGAGTAATCACCAGGCGCATGGCGCTGTACCACTTCCACCACCTGATCAACCAGCTCCGGCAATGCCTGCCCCATTACTTTGTAAGTAAAGGGTGTAGGGAATTCCAGCAGTTCGTTAAGTTTGGTTTTCATGTCAGCTCCGGTGTTACGACAAAATAATAACTCCCACCAAGGGCGGGAGTTATCAGGTTACTTGGATAAATAGTATATGGGGATGGAAATCACACTTTCAAGTGTTCGATTTTTAACCAAACCAGTGGTGGAACATTAACTTAATGTAATCAATAATTTTGCCAAAGAAATTCCCTTCCGGAATTTCCTGCAGCACCACTAGCGGGCGCTGATCGATGGTTTTGCCATCCAGCTGGAAGTTGATGGTGCCGACCACCTGATTTTTCTGCAGCGGGGCGTGCAGTTCAGTGTTATTCAGCACATAGCTGGCTTTCAGATCTTTCATCCGGCCACGCGGGATGGTCAGGTAGACATCTTTATCCACCCCCAGCGAGGCGCGATCGCTGTCGCCGAACCAGGCCGGTTCGGACGCAAACTCTTTGCCGGCTTTAATCGGGTTGACGGTTTCGAAGAAGCGGAAACCCCAGGTCAGCAGTTTTTTACTTTCCGACTCACGACCTTTGAAAGTACGCCCGCCCATGACCGCCGAGATAAGACGCATCTGGCCTTCGGTGGCAGAGGCGACGAGGTTATAGCCCGCCTTGTCGGTATGACCGGTTTTGATGCCATCGACGTTCAGGCTGTTATCCCACAGCAGGCCGTTACGGTTCAGCTGGCGGATACCGTTGAAGGTAAACTCTTTCTCACGATAGATGGAGTACTCGTTCGGCACATCGCGGATCAGCGCCTGGCCAATCAGCGCCATGTCGCGCGCGGAGCTGTACTGCCCGTCGGCATCAAGACCGTGAACGGTCTGGAAATGGGTGTTTTTCAGGCCCAGGGCGTTAACATAGTTGTTCATCAGGCTGACGAAGGCGTCCTGGCTACCGGCAACAAAGTCGGCCATGGCCACGCAGGCATCGTTACCCGACTGCAGGTTGATACCACGGATCAGCTGCGAAACCGGAACCTGCATTCCTGGCTTGAGGAACATCAGGGAAGAGCCTTTGAAAACCGGGTTGCCGGTGGCCCAGGCATCGTTGCCGACAGTGACCAGATCGGACTCTTTGAATTTACCCGCTTTCATCGCCTGACCGATAACATAGCTGGTCATCATTTTAGTCAGACTGGCCGGGTCGCGACGGGAGTCGGCGTTATTTTCCGCCAGCACTTTGCCGGAGTTATAATCAATTAGCACCCAGGATTCGGCGTCAATCTGCGGGGCGCCTGGGATCATCGTTTTGATATTCAGGTCATCGGCGCGGGCAGCGGAGGAGAGCGCTGCAACGGAGAGCGCCGTGATGAGTAAACGAGCGGTGAAAGAGGTCTTCATGGTCAGAACAACGGCATCCGTGATGGAGTTAAAAAAAGTGCCTTACTATAGCAAATGCTCTGCGGGCCAGCATCCGACATTGCGCATGAGTTTGTTAATGACTTTTACATGCGCATCTTGAGCGGGCCGCCCGCGGCGTTTAGTTGGCGTGAGTAATAAAGGACTGCAGCTGCGCTTCGCTTTGCAGGCGCTGCTGAACCGCGCTGGCCTGCGCCTTGTCAGCAAACGGGCCCAGTTGAATACGCCATACCGCGCCATTCTGCATGACCCGGCCTGGTACGGAGAACTGCTGGCTCAGGCGCTGTTGATACTGCTTCGCCCGCGCCTGGTCGCTTACCGCGCCAACCTGGACGACAAAATTACCGCTGGCGCTGGAGGTGGCGGTAGAGGAGGCGGCGCCGGCGGTCGCGGCAGTGGCCGCTGTAGCCGCTACGCTACCCTGGATGGAGCCTGGCGCGGTGACGGGAGCCGTTTGCGTCGCGACGGCAGCAGCAGGGGCCGCAGTGGCAGCGGTCGTGGCTGCCGGCTCGCTACTTTCCAGCACGCCGCTGTTCAGCGGCGTCGGGGCGCCGAGGAAACCGCCGCTGTTCACCGGTGCGCCGACACTGTCTTCCGGCTTCAGGGTGTTGTTGCTGATCGGGCGAACGTCGGCAGGCGCAGGCTGGCTCATGCCTGTGGCGTCACCGCCGTCCAGATTCGGTCGAGCGGGCAGGGCGTACGTTTGTTTGGCGACGGTGGTGCAGGCCATTCCCGGACCGGAAAGCGAACCGTCAGGCGCAACGATGATGGGGTCGATACGCACCTTGGTGTTGTTCGAGGTGTTCAGACGGTCAGCGGACGCACGGGAGAGCGAGATGACGCGATCGTTACCATACGGGCCGCGATCGTTAATCCGTACGACGATCATGCGCCCGTTAGCTAGGTTGGTGATCCGCGCATAGCTCGGGATTGGCAGTGTGGGGTGCGCTGCGGTCAGTTGCGTCGGATCGAAGGCTTCGCCGCTGGCAGTCAGGTTACTGTTGGGCTCAGCGTCATAGATCGCCGCAAAACCGGTCTGAGTAAAGTTTGCCGGATCCTGAACGACTTTGTAACTTTTGCCGTCGCGCTCATAATCCTGATTCGCCGTGGCGTTCGGCGTTTCATACTGCGGATCGGCACCACTGATCTCAACCGTCGGGCCATTACAGACGGCCGGCTGTGGAGTACTGACCGTTTTTTGTTGCACGTCATCACTCGAACATGCCGCCAGCAGCCCCGCTGCTATGCAGATCCCCAGCCATTGCTTACGCATTGCAAACCCCTTTAAACGCTTTTCGACAACATTTTTCTGTGGGTATGGATCGACATCACGATACCAAACCCGGCCATCAATACGATCAGGGCGGAGCCCCCGTAGCTCACCAGCGGCAACGGTACGCCCACCACCGGTAAAATACCACTCACCATACCAATATTTACGAAGACATAAACGAATAAAATCAACATTAAACCACCGGCCATGACCCGGCCAAAGGTGGTTTGTGCCTGGGCGGCAATCCACAGTCCGCGCATGATCAGCAGGATATACAACGCCAGCAGGATCAGCACGCCAATCAGCCCCAGTTCTTCGGCCAGTACGGCGAAGATAAAGTCGGTGTGGCGTTCCGGCAGGAACTCCAGCTGCGACTGCGTGCCGTGCAGCCAGCCTTTGCCGCGCAGACCGCCGGAGCCAATGGCAATTTTAGACTGAATAATGTGATAGCCGGCGCCCAGCGGGTCGGTTTCCGGATCGAGGAGCATCATCACGCGCTGGCGCTGATAGTCATGCATCAGGAAGAACCACAGGATCGGAATAAAGGCGGCGACCAGCACCACGGCGATCCCGATAAGACGCCAGCTCAGGCCGGAAAGGAACAGCACAAACAGCCCGGAGAGAGCGATCAGAATCGAGGTGCCGAGGTCGGGCTGCGCTGCCACCAGCAGGGTCGGCAGGAAGATCAGCACCAGCGCAATCGCGGTGTTCTTCAGCGAGGGCGGACAGACGTCGCGGTTAATAAAGCGCGCGACCATCAGCGGCACGGCGATTTTTGCTATCTCCGACGGCTGAAAGCGAACGATACCGAGATCCAGCCAGCGCTGCGCCCCTTTGGAGATGGCGCCGAAAGCATCAACGGCCACCAGCAGAATAATACAGAAAATATAGAGATAGGGCGCCCAGCCTTCATAGACCCGCGGCGGGATCTGCGCCATGACGATCATGATCACCACGCCCATGGCGATCTGGCCGATTTTACGCTCCATCATGCCGACGTCCTGACCGCTGGCGCTCCAGATAACCAGCGCGCTATAGGTCAGCAGCGCCAGCAGGATCAGCAGCATGGTGGGGTCAAGATGGATTTTATCCCACAGCGATTTTTTGTTCGGATTATCCGTCATTATTGATCCTCCCCTGCGGTGACCGCCGGGTTTTCGCTTGGCAGCGTGGTGTTGTTATCGCCCAGCATAATGTGATCGAGGATTTGGCGCATAATGGTGCCGACCGCCGGGCCGGCGCCGCCGTTTTCCAGGATCATCGCCACGGCAACCTGAGGGTTGTTATAAGGCGCAAACGCCGTCATCAGTTTGTGGTCACGCAGACGTTCAGAGATGCGGTGCGCGTTATAGGTTTCGTTAGCTTTCAGACCGAATACCTGGGCGGTACCGGACTTGGCCGCGATCTTATACGGCGCGCTGGCGAAGTATTTGTGCGCGGTGCCGTTGCCGCGGTTGGCCACGCCGAACATGCCGTCTTTGGCGATTTCCCAGTAGCCGGAATGGATGTCGCCCACCGGCGGCTCATGCGGCTGGACCCACGGAACGGGCTTGCCGTCTTCCACGGTGCTTTGCAGCAGATGCGGTACTTTCACCACCCCGTCGTTAATCAGGATCATCAGCGCTTTGTTCATCTGGATGGGAGTGGCAGTCCAGTACCCCTGACCGATGCCCACCGGAATGGTGTCCCCCTGGTACCAGGGTTTCTTGAAGCGCTTGAGCTTCCATTCGCGGGTCGGCATGTTGCCCGAGCGCTCTTCAGAAAGGTCGATACCGGTGTAGTGGCCGTAGCCAAACTTGCTCATCCACTCTGAGAGGCGATCGATGCCCATGTCATAGGCGACCTGGTAGAAATAGGTATCCGCAGACTCCTCCAGCGCTTTGGTGACGTTCAGGTGGCCGTGGCCCCATTTTTTCCAGTCACGATAGCGTTTATCGGAGCCAGGCAGTTGCCACCAGCCAGGGTCGAACAGGCTGGTATTGCGAGTGATCACCCCGGCGCTCAGCGCCGAGACGGCGACGTACGGTTTTACCGTCGACGCCGGCGGATAGACCCCCTGCGTCGCACGGTTGACCAGCGGCGTGTTCGGATCGTTGAGCAGGCCGGAGTAATCTTTACTGGAGATGCCATCGACGAACAGGTTCGGGTCGTAGCTCGGCGTAGACACCAGCGCCAGAACGGCGCCGGTACGTGGATCGGTGACCACCACGGCGGCACGACTACCGGCCAGCAGGGTTTCGATATACTGCTGCAGCTTGAGATCGAGGGTGAGGTAGATATCGCGTCCGGCCTGCGGCGGCACCTCTTTCAGCTGACGAATGACGCGGCCGCGGTTGTTCACTTCAACCTCTTCGTAGCCGGTCTGACCGTGCAGGACGTCCTCATAATAACGCTCAATACCCAGCTTACCGATGTCGTGGGTCGAGGCGTAGTTAGCCAGTTTGCCCTCTTTGTCGAGGCGGTCGACGTCTTTATCGTTAATTTTTGAGACGTAGCCAATGACGTGCGTCAGCGCGGAGTTATAGGGGTAGTAGCGACGCTTGTAGCCTTTGACTTCCACACCGGGAAAGCGGTACTGGTTGACGGCAAAGCGGGCAACCTGCACTTCACTGAGGTTGATCTTTACCGGAATCGAGGTAAAGCGATGGGAGCGGGCTCGCTCCTTTTTGAAGCCGGCGATATCGTCGTCCGTTAAATCGACGACGTCACGCAGCGCATCCAGCGTCTGCTGCACGTTATCGACTTTCTCCGGCATCATCTCCAGCTGATAAATGGTGCGGTTAAGCGCCAGCGGGGTGCCGTTGCGATCGTAAATAATGCCGCGGCTCGGCGGGATCGGCACCAGCTTGATGCGGTTTTCGTTCGAACGCGTCTGATAGTCATTGAAGCGAACGATTTGCACATTGTACAGGTTGGCGACCAGAACGCCGGTAAGCAGCAAAATCCCCAAAAAAGCGACCAGCGCCCGGCGCACGAACAGCGAGGATTCAGCCGTATAGTCGCGGAAAGAATTCTGTAATTTCATTCGCTGCTTAGTCTACCCTGATCATCATTACTCACGGTGGTACGGGTGGTTGGTGGTAATGCTCCACGCCCGATACAGACTCTCGGCCACCAGTACGCGCACCAGCGGGTGAGGTAAGGTGAGGGTGGAGAGCGACCAACTCTGTTCCGCCGCTGCTTTACAGGCTGGAGAGAGGCCTTCCGGGCCGCCTACCAGCAAACTGACGTCGCGCCCGTCCTGTTTCCAGCGTTCCAGTTCGCGCGCCAGCTGCGGCGTATCCCATGGTTTTCCCGGAATATCCAGGGTCACGATACGGTTCTTACCGGCAGCGGCCAACATCATCTCGCCCTCTTTTTCGAGGATGCGCTTGATATCGGCGTTCTTGCCGCGTTTACCGGCGGGGATCTCCACCAGTTCAAACGGCATATCTTTGGGAAAACGGCGCAGATACTCGCTAAAGCCGGTCTGTACCCAGTCCGGCATTTTGGTGCCAACGGCCACCAGCTGCAACTTCACGCATTAACTCCAGAGTTTTTCCAGCTCGTACAGACGACGGCTCTCTTCCTGCATGACGTGAACCATCACGTCGCCGAGGTCGACGACGATCCAGTCGGCGGCGGCTTCCCCTTCAACGCCCAGCGGCAGCATGCCGGCGGCGCGGGATTCCTGAACCACGTGGTCGGCGATGGACATCACGTGACGGGTGGAGGTGCCGGTGCAGATAATCATGCAATCGGTGATGCTGGATTTGCCATGTACATCAATGGCGACGATGTCCTGACCTTTCAGGTCATCAATTTTGTCGATAACAAAATCCTGGAGTGCTTTACCCTGCAAGTGTTCCCCCTGGGTGCATGAAGATTGATAATGATAAAGAGCCTGACAGTATACCTGAACTGATGAAAAAGTCGGGTGAAATGTCTGTCGGCAGGCGTTCGTGGCGGGGTATCATCCCATCCCTCGCCGCGGATTGCATCGCCATTTTTGTAAAACAATTTCTGCAAACATGCTGTGGCGGATGCTGCCCGGCAGCGGAGAATAGCAGCCTGCTCTGGCCTGTCAATGGTCTGGCGGGAATTCTTCTTGCGGCTGCCAGACGGCCTGGCTATTTAATACGCGCAGGGTGGTGAAATCGTCGCGCATATCGAGGAGGCTCCAGGCGCCATGGGCAATCGGGAAATGCCACATCGCCGCCGGGGGCATCTGCAACAGCAGGGCCGTCAGCAGGCTCAGAACGCCCTGATGGCCGACAATCAGCAGGTGGTCAAGATGGCGGCAGTCGGCCAGCGTTGTGGTGAATTCGCTGACGCGGCGGGCAAAATTCTGAAAGCTTTCGCCGTTGGTGGGGGCCACGTGCTGCCAGTCAGCACACCACGCGGCATAGTTTTCCGCATCCTCTCGCTGAAGGTCGCGATGATGACGCATCTCCCAGTCGCCGAAAAACATTTCATTGAGCGCGGCATGGCACTCACGCGGGATATGGCGATCGCCAAGCAGCAGATCGGCCGTTGTCCCGGTTCTCGCCAGCTCGCTACAGAATACTTTATCGAAAGGCACCGCGCGCAGCCGTTCGCCGAGCGCTCGCCCCTGGGCGACGCCGCGCGGCGTCAGAGGAGTGGGGGCGTGGCCGCTGTATAACCCGGCAACGTTGGCTTCGGTTTCGCCGTGGCGAACTAACCATAATTTCATGATGATGCTCAGACAGGCGGTGGAGACGTGGCGCTACGATAGCGCTTTTTTAGCATCAGGCCCAGTCCGGGGTCAGCAATAGAGTCCCTGCTCGCGGATGTAGTCCAGCACGGTGGCCGGTAGCATCTCGGCGCAGGATTCCCCGCGCTCGAGGCGCTGGCGGATAATCGTCGCTGAGATATCGAACCATGGCGTCTCAGCCAGGTAGATGGCCCCGGCGGGGCGGTTATGCAGACGCTCTACGTCGTGGGTTAAGTGGCGATCCAGCCACTGCTGATCCGCGTCGTGCGCCATGGTCAGCGGGTAACCCGGGCGGCGGCAGACGATCAGATGAACGTTATCAAGGATGGTTTCATAGCGATGCCAGGTGGGGAAGGTGAGCAGCGAATCCTGGCCGATGATAAACGCCAGCGGTTTTTCTGACCCCTGCTCCTGACGCCACGCCTGCAGCGTGTCTGCCGTCCAGGAGGGGGTGTCACGCTGCAGCTCGCGTTCGTCGAGCGTGAACAGCGGCTTATCGGCGATCGCCAGCTTAAGCATATGCACGCGCTGGGCGCTGGTGGCTTCCGGCTGGGGACGGTGCGGCGGAACGTTGTTAGGCATGATGATGACCTTGCTCAGGCCAATCTGATTCGCCAGGATCTCGACCGGCTTGAGGTGACCATAATGCACCGGATCGAAGGTGCCGCCATAGATTGCCTGCAACTGAGTCATATCAACCATCAATAAAAACGTCCGCCAGGGCTTTGTGGCAGAGCAACAACGAAAGACTTTCCAGTTCGGGCCAGACGTCGTGCCCGTAATCCTGTTTAAAGGTCAGTTCTGCACGGGTCAGGAGGGTCACCGCCTGGCGCAGCTGTTCCCCGCTCAGTCGGGCGAGGGCATCGCTGAGCAGCTGACGGCGGTTTTGCCAGACCCGATGTTTATCAAACAGCGAGCGCAGTGGCGTGTGCGTCGACTGGCGTTTGAGCGTGACCAGCAGCAGCAGCTCCCGCTGTAGCGTGCGCAGCAGGATCGCCGGCTCGCAGCCTTCAAGGCGTAGCTGTTGCAGGACATGCAGCACGCGCTTGCTTTTGCCTGCCAGCAGCGCATCGACCCAATGGTAAGGGGTAAAGTGGGCGGCATCGTTTACCGCTTGCTCAACGCGAGGCAGGGTCAGCTTGCCGTCCGGCCAGAGTAGCGCCAGACGCTCCAGCGCCTGCGCCAACGCCAGCAGGTTGCCTTCGTAACAATAGCACAGCAACTGACTGGCCGCGTCGTCGAGCTGCAGCCGGTGCTGTTTGGCCCGGGCGGCCAGCCAGCGCGGCAGCTGCGCGTATTCCGGCGTCTGGCAACTGACCTGGACGGCCCGCTGCGCCAGGGCGGTGAGCCACGCGGCATTCTCCTGGGCTTTGGTCAGCTTATTCCCGCGAACCAGCAACAGCAGATCGTCGTGCAACAGGCTGACCAGGGTCGCCAGCTGTTCGTTGATCGCCGCGTTAGGGCCGTTTTCCGGCAGGATTAGCAACAGCGTTTGCCGGCTGGAGAACAGACTCAACGCCTGGCTTAACGCGAAAATCGCCTGCCAGTCGGTGCTGTTATCGATGGTGAAGGTGTGGTGCTCGGTAAAGCCCTGGGCGGCAGCGGCTTCACGAATGGCGTCCTGGCTTTCCTGCAACAACAGGGGATCGTTGCCAAGCAGCAGATAGGCCGCGCGCAGCCCTTCAGTGAGCTGCGCGCGGAGCTGTTCCGGGTACAACCGAATCATCATTGACCCAGAGTGGTGGAGACGCGGTTACCCGAGGAAGCCGGTGCCGTGCTGCTGGCGACCGGTTTCTCTTCCTGCTGGGTTGCTTCAACATCTGCAACCTGTACGCTCGGCAGCTTACGAATCAGCTGTTCCGCTGCTTTGTCGTACATTTCCTGGATAATCATATCCTGCTCGGCGTCTTTCGCTAACGCCGCCTGCGGGTTATCGAAGAACGAACGATAGACCTTAGTGGTAATCGGATAGATATCGTGACCCGGGATCAGGACGCTGGCATGAACGGTCATGACCATCTGATACTCCGCGGTACGACCATCCTGGAACACCGAGGCGGTATCTTTCTGAATCGACGAACCATCGAGGCGCAGAGAAGGAACATCTTTACGCAGCGTGCTGGCGTCAATCAGGTCCACGCCATTAAGACGCAGCTGATTACGTACCGCGCGACTTAACGGTCCGTTCGGATCGCTCGACTGAAGAATCATGGTTTTCATGGTGGTGGGCACCTTCGTAGTGCTACGCAGATGCCAGCCACAGCCGGCGGTGACAAGCACCGCCAGGGATAACAACATTGTTACCAGATATCGCACGCTTCCTCCCGCGCTTAGCCAACGACCAGATTGAGCAGTTTACCCGGAACGTAAATCACTTTACGCACGGTTTTACCGTCGAGATATTTCGCAACCAGATGTTCCTGGCCGGCACGCTCGCGGACCTGCTCTTCAGTTGCATCTACCGCAACGGTAATTTTACCACGAACTTTGCCATTGACCTGGACGACGACGAGGGTGCTGTCTTCCACCATCGCGCTTTCATCCGCCACCGGCCACGGCGCGTTGTCGATATCGCCTTCGCCGTTCAGCTCGCGCCACAGGGTGAAGCTGGCGTGCGGGGTGAACGGGTTCAGCATACGCACCACCGCCAGCAGCGCTTCCTGCATCAGGGCACGATCCTGTTCGTCTTCCTGCGGCGCTTTCGCCAGCTTGTTCATCAGCTCCATGATCGCCGCGATGGCGGTGTTGAAGGTCTGACGACGGCCGATGTCATCGGTCACTTTGGCGATAGTTTTGTGAATATCGCGACGCAGCGCTTTCTGATCTTCACTCAGCGCCGCCACGTTCAGTGCCGCAACGTCCCCCTTGGTGGTGTGCTCGTAGACCAGCTTCCAGACGCGTTTCAGGAAGCGGTTAGCCCCTTCAACGCCAGATTCCTGCCACTCGAGGGTCATATCCGCCGGGGACGCAAACATCATGAACAGACGCACGGTGTCTGCGCCATAACGCTCAACCATCACCTGCGGATCGATGCCGTTGTTTTTCGACTTGGACATCTTGCTCATGCCGGTGTACACCAGTTCATGGCCCGCCGCGTCTTTCGCTTTCACGATGCGGCCTTTTTCGTCGCGCTCAACGATGGCGTCAACCGGGGAGACCCAGTTACGCTCGCCGTTTTCGCCTACATAGTAGAAGGCGTCAGCCAGCACCATGCCCTGGCACAGCAACTGCTTCGCCGGCTCATCGGAGTTGACCATGCCCGCGTCACGCATCAGCTTGTGGAAGAAACGGAAGTAGAGCAAGTGCATGATGGCGTGTTCGATACCGCCGATGTAGATATCTACCGGCAGCCAGTAGTTGGCCGCTTTCGAATCCAGCATCCCTTCCTGATACTGCGGGCAGGTGTAGCGCGCATAGTACCAGGAGGATTCCATAAAGGTGTCAAAGGTGTCGGTTTCGCGCAGCGCCGGCTGGCCGTTAACGGTGGTCTTCGCCCACTCAGGATCGGCTTTGATCGGGCTGGTGATGCCGTCCATGACCACATCTTCCGGCAGGATCACCGGCAGTTGATCTTCCGGGGTCGGCAGCACGGTGCCATCTTCCAGGGTCACCATCGGGATCGGCGCGCCCCAGTAGCGTTGACGGGACACACCCCAGTCACGCAGGCGGAAGTTAATTTTACGCTCGCCCACGCCCATGGCAGCCAGTTTGTCGGCAATGGCGTTGAAGCCGGCTTCATAATCGAGGCCGCTGAACTCGCCGGAGTTAAACAGAACGCCTTTCTCGGTCAGCGCCTGCGCGGAGAGATCCGGCTCGGAGCCGTCGGCAGCGAGGATAACCGGCTTGATGTTCAGACCGTATTTGCTGGCGAACTCATAGTCACGCTGGTCGTGGCCCGGAACGGCCATGACCGCGCCGGTGCCGTATTCCATCAGCACGAAGTTTGCCGCCCAGACAGGAATTGCTTCGCCGGTCAGCGGATGAATGGCTTTAAAGCCAGTATCGACGCCTTTTTTCTCCATCGTCGCCATGTCGGCTTCGGCCACTTTGGTGTTACGGCATTCGTCGATAAAGGCAGCCAGTGCCGGATTGTTCGCTGCAGCCTGCTGCGCCAGCGGGTGACCCGCCGCGACGGCCAGGTAGGTGCAGCCCATAAAGGTGTCCGGACGGGTGGTGTAGACGGTCAGCTTATCGGCGTAGTTGTTGACGTCAAAGGAGATTTCCACCCCTTCGGAACGGCCGATCCAGTTGCGCTGCATGGTCTTCACGGTGTCTGGCCAGTGATCCAGTTTATCCAGATCGTTCAGCAGTTCATCGGCGTAGGCGGTGATTTTAATAAACCACTGCGGGATCTCTTTACGCTCGACTTTGGTATCGCAGCGCCAGCAGCAGCCGTCAATAACCTGTTCGTTGGCCAGTACGGTCTGGTCGTTCGGGCACCAGTTCACCGCGGAGGTTTTCTTGTATACCAGGCCTTTTTTGTACAGCTCGGTGAAGAACTTCTGCTCCCAGCGGTAGTATTCCGGGGTGCAGGTCGCCAGCTCGCGGCTCCAGTCATAGCCAAAACCCAGCATTTTGAGCTGGTTTTTCATGTAGGCGATGTTGTCGTAGGTCCATGGTGCTGGCGCGGTGTTGTTTTTCACTGCCGCGCCTTCCGCCGGCAGACCAAACGCATCCCAGCCGATCGGCTGCAGGACGTTTTTGCCCAGCATACGCTGGTAGCGGGCAATCACATCGCCGATGGTGTAGTTACGCACGTGACCCATGTGTAGTCGACCAGAAGGATAAGGAAGCATCGACAGGCAGTAATACTTCTCTTTGCTCTCGTCTTCAGTTACTTCAAATGTACGATTTTCGTCCCAGTGAAGCTGGACTTTCGATTCTATCTCTTCCGGGCGGTATTGCTCTTGCATGGCAGCCAGTGGTCCTGTTTTCAATACAGCTACAAAATGTAGCCAATGGATGTGTTATTTCAGATCGGCATAGCATAGCCCAAACGCCCCCGTCAAAACAGCCTTTCGCACATTAACATCGGCAAAAGCCGCGCTGATTATTTCGCGACTCTGTGGCTTGTCAGACACAGCGGGAGAGGAATAAGGTCTATTATCAGAAGACGTTAACCACACCGGAGGCGAAATGATGAACAAGGTTGCTCAATATTACCGTGAACTGGTCTCCTCGCTCAGCGAACGGCTCCGCCATGGAGAGCGAGACATCGATGCGCTGGTGACACAGGCGCGTGAAAAAATCGTCCGCGCCGGCGATCTCACGCAGAGCGAGGTCGAGTCGGTGATTGCGGCGGTGAAGCGCGATCTCGAGGAGTTTGCCCGCAGCTACGAAGAGAGTCATGAAGACGAGAGCGATAGCGTATTTATGCGAGTGATCAAAGAGAGCCTGTGGCAGGAGCTGGCTGATATCACTGACAAAACGCAGCTCGAGTGGCGGGAGGTCTTTCAGGATCTGAATCACCACGGCGTGTACCACAGCGGCGAAGTGGTCGGTCTGGGTAACCTGGTGTGCGAGAAGTGCCACTATCATCTGGCGGTGTATACCCCAGACGTGCTACCGCGCTGCCCGAAGTGCGGCCACGATCAGTTTCAGCGTCGGCCCTTTGAACCCTAAGCGGAACAAAAAAAACGATGCGCGAACCCTCGCGCATCGTGGACTGCCTTATTTCACGGTGTTGACTTCAGTGCTCTTGAAATATTGTTTCCCGCCCATGTCGCTAACATATTTCTGCGATGAGTTCAGTACCAGCTTGTCAGCAGTTAACGTCCCTACGCCGCATTTCGCCAGGCCCATTATGCCGCAACTTTTTCCACCATTGGCCACTTTGGTGGCGGTTAACGTCATGTTGTCGCCCGCGCTGAGGGTTGAATAGTTGTAGATCACGCCTTTATTTTGGGTATTTAAGGTCAGGTCGCCGGCGCTGCGGATCTGCCCTTCGTTAGTGATGTCTGAAGTGGTAGTAATAGAAATATTATTTGCAGTGATATTGCCAGAGTTACTGACCACGCCGTGATCGGTGGTGATATCGGTGGCTTTCATGTCACCATTCTGATTCAGCCAGTAGCTGTGGGCGGTAATGGCATTGGTAGCCTCTATTCGTCCATTGCTGCTTTGCGCCAGCGTACCGTTGGTCTGCAGGTTGATATTTTCGCCGGTGATATTGCCGAGGTTATAGATCTCGCCCGTATTGGCGCTGCCATCCTGCTTAAGAGACTGAACGGTGGTTTTGCTGGTGGAAGTGATGTTACCGGTATTCTTAAAGCTATCGCCTACAAAAGAGAGGGTGGTGTTTTTGGCGCTGATTTTCCCTTCGTTGAGAAAGTCACCCATTGCTGTTGCAGAGATTTGGTTATTGGACAGCATAGAGGCTTTGGCTTCATTACGGATTTGAGTACCACTGGTCAAACTTAAACCATTGGTGCCGGTCATTGTCCCGGAATCGCCGTTATTAATATTTCTGCTGGCGGAGGCAATGAGTTGTCCACCAGTCATGGTGCCGACATTGACGATATACCCTTGAGTGGACAGCATGAGATAATAGGCGCCGGACAAGGTACCTTCATTCGTCACACCGCTGGCTGTAGAGATAGTGCTCAGCAGGCCATTACCTTTAATTGTGCCTTTATTTTGCAGGTCGCCGTTGCTGGTGAGCTGCAGTGTGCTGTTCGCGACAATTGAACCTTTATTACGTACGCCAAAGCCAATGTTATTGCCGACCATGCTGATACTGTTGGCCTCGATCCCGCCAAGACTGCTAACGTCGATACTGTATTGCGGATTGACCGTCATCTGGATAAGGGTGGCCTGCTTACCGGCGGAGGTCACCGAGCCGGTGCTGTTATCCATGGTGAAGTTGCCCGCGCTGACCAGGGCGTTGTTGGCCTGCACTTTGCCATTAATTTTGATGGCGTCGGCGAGCAGAACTGCATAGCTGTTGGCGGCGTTCATGCCGTTTTCGCCGATGGTGAGGGTGCCGCCCGTCACGGTATAGCTGCCGATAGCGCCGTCGCTGGTCATGTTGACTTTACCGGTGGTCAGGATGGCCTTGTTGGTATTGACAAAGCTACAGCCGGAGCAGGTGATGCCGTTCGGGTTGGCGATCACCACGTCCGCTTTCTGGCCGTTGACTTCGATAAAGCCCTTTAGGCTACTGGCGTTTTTGGAGGTGACCTCGTTCAAAATCACCGAGGCGCTGCCGGCGGTCAGGTTGTTGTTTTTGGCGATATTGCCAAAGGTGCTGTGGCTGACATCATCGCCGCTGTTATTGAGGATGGTGCCATTGGTGCCAACGTTGAAGTCGCGGTACAGGTTATGGGAGACGCCAGCGGCGTTCGGCTTTTCAATATCAATAACCGTGGCGCCGGACGAATGCGTATAGCTGGTCGGGTCGGCATAAACCACCGACGAGGTTAATACTGCCGCCAGTGCGACATAAGAAGCTTTAAACTTAAACATTTCATTTATTCCTTTAAATTAAGATTAATAAACAACGTAGCTGAAAGGGTCGATAATGACTGAATTAATACCTCCACTGTAATGAAAAGCCCATATTCAGGGCGTCGCTATGAAACTTATCCGGCTTACTGAGCGGGGTGCTAATAAACAGATCGTATTGCGTTGACCATAATTGTCCGCGCAAGCCGCTGACGGCGCCGGAGAGCACTTTGCCTTTTTGATACAGATCGGCGCCGATAAGGCGACCCACATCCGCGCCCAGATAGAATTGCCGCTCGTGGGTGGGCAGATCCCAGATAAAATCGTTGCGCCAGTACCATCCCTGATTGCCGGACAGGCTGTTTTCACCGTCAAAACCGCGCACGCTCCAGCGACTACCAATATTGAATTTATTATCGGAAGCGAGTTTGTCGGGGCTGAACTGGGCGCTGAAGCGGGGAGCCCAGGTAAATTTGTCGCCGGTGGCGTCAAATTTCATTAGCGCCTGCATATTACCATGCACGATCCGCGACAGCGGGCTGTATAACCCGGCCTTTTCCTCCGGCGTTGGCGTTGAGCTGAGCCACGGCAGGCTGCGCTGGATGCCGATGCTGGCATCGACAATCTTTTTGTTAAAGTAGTGCTGGTGGTTGAGGGTGAACTCCCAGGAGGGCGTTTGCTTGCGCATCACCTGTAGTTCACTGCCGCCGAAGTAATAATGCGAGGTACTCTTGGCGATCCGCAGGTCGGCGGTGGTTTTTTGCTGCCGGGTGTGGGAGAGCAGACGGCTCAGCGTGGCGCTGTAGTAGCGATTCTTGCTCTTATAATCCATCGTCGACCAGTTGCCGTTAAACTGCTGGCGATACTGGCTGTATGCCCCGTAGGCGCTCAATGACCAGTAGCCGAAGGGAATTGAATAATACAGGCTGCCGTTGTGGTTGCCGTCGTTATGCTGATTGAATTCAATATCCCCCCCGCCGGAAAGGTACAGGATATCGTTGAGAGTAGTCAGGTCATAGAGATAGAGGGCCCCGCCGGCCTGGTAGCGGCCGCTGGCTTTGCTGCCGGCGTCGTCGAGCCAGGCGCCAAGCTGCCATTTTTTCTCCAGGCTGCGGGCAATCTGGATATCGCTTTCCCCCTCGTGCTGCCCCGGCAGCAGTTTCATGTGCGCGGTGGCGCCGGGCAGACGCTGCAGATTGGCCATGCCCTGCTCGAGGTCGCTTAAGCGCAGGATCGTGCCGGAAGAGGTTGGCAGTGAATTCCACAAGCGGGTGGTGTCTGAGCCGTCGGCATAGTCGATAGCGCCCACTTTGCCATAGTGCAGCGTCAGCCTGAGAATGCCTTGCTCCAGCGACTGGGAGGGCACATCAATCAGCGAGGTGATGTAGCCTTGCGCGATCAGCTCATTTTGCAAGGTATAGGCCAGCAGACGAATGCCTTCACCACCCAGACAGCGCCCCTGCGCCTGCTGCGCCGTTTTCGCCAGTAATTGGTGGGTGAGCGTCTGGTTATCGGAGTCGATATCGACCCGGTTGATCAATTTGCAATGCGTTTCCTCAGGAAAAGGGATACCCTGCGGCGCCACGCGCTGTTGTGAAGACTGAAAATCCTGTTGCTGCGGCGTCAGCGCCTCCTGACGGGCTTTATCCTGCTCCGTCTGGTGAGCAGAGGTGGTCAATTGTGCGGCCCCGGCGGCTGAGGTGCCCGCCAGCGTGATACACAGCAGCCCAGTGAGCGTGCGAGATCGAATTAACATGAAGCAATATCCATTTGTTTCATTGGTTCGGTGACGCATCAGTTATCCTGCGGGTGGCAGAGAACACTGATGGTCTTTATTTCGGCGCAGGCGAGGTCAGGCAAGAATATTATATTCAATTAATAAAATAATCGTGCGACGAACCTGTTACGAGGCGTTATATGCTAGCGGCGGTGGTGAGGCAGATCCACGAATTCATTATTGAATTCTTTATGAATTGATCGATTAAATAAATAAGTTCAGGTTTTATCGGTGAGGTTTATTTAGTACGTAAATGGTAGTGGCGATAAGCAGCCGCATAAATAATATTGACGAATAATATGGCGGGAAAGATAAGCTGCGCATACCGGGCGGTATGCGCAGAGAAAAACCATTAATGAAGTATTTTGGCGAGGAAATCTTTGGCGCGATCGGATTGCGGATTGGCAAAGAAGGCTTCTTTATCGGCATCTTCGACAATCTTCCCTTCATCCATAAAGATCACCCGGTTCGCCACCTTGCGGGCAAAGCCCATTTCATGGGTCACAACCATCATGGTCATCCCCTCGTTGGCCAGTTCGACCATGACGTCCAGCACCTCGTTGATCATCTCCGGATCAAGCGCTGAGGTGGGCTCATCAAACAGCATGGCGATCGGGTCCATGCACAGGGCACGAGCAATGGCCACACGCTGCTGCTGGCCGCCGGAGAGCTGTGCCGGATATTTTTCCGCATGCGCTGCCAGGCCAACGCGCTCCAGCAATTTGAGGCCTTTCTTGCGCGCTGATGCTTTATCGCGATTAAGCACTTTGACCTGCGCCAGCGTCAGGTTGTCGATAATCGACAGATGCGGGAACAGTTCAAAATGCTGAAATACCATCCCGACGTGCGAGCGCAGTTTGGCCAGATTGGTCTTTTTATCGTTAACCACGGTGCCGTCGACGATAATCTGCCCCTGTTGCACGGGCTCAAGACCGTTTACCGTTTTAATCAGCGTGGATTTACCCGAGCCTGACGGTCCGCAGACCACCACGACTTCGCCTTTTTTCACTTCCGTGGAGCAATCGGTCAGCACCTGAAAGTGACCATACCATTTTGAAACGTTTTTCAGGGTAATCATTACACAGTCCTTTTCTTCAACCAGCTGACCAACAGCGAGGCGCTGAGGCTAATCACAAAATAGACGCCGCCCGCGAACAGGATCATTTCGACCTGGGTTCCGTCACGCTCGCCAATCGTGGAGGCGGTACGGAAGAAGTCGGCGAGGCTCAATACATACACCAGCGAGGTATCCTGGAACAGGACGATCCCCTGGGTTAGCAGCAGTGGCACCATGGCGCGGAAGGCCTGCGGCAGGATCACCAGCCGCATTGACTGCCAGTGGGTCATCCCCAGCGCCAGCGCGGCGCCGGACTGGCCGCGGGAGATGCTCTGGATGCCGGCGCGGATAATCTCTGAGTAGTAGGCGGCTTCGAACATCGAAAAGGCCACCATCGCCGAGATCAGGCGAATATCCGTCTTCGGCGACAGGCCCAGCACGTTCTGCAGGAAGCCCGGGACAATCAGGTAGAACCACAGCAGGACCATCACCAGTGGGATAGAGCGGAACACGTTGACGTAGGTTTTAGCAAACCAGGCCAGCGGCAGAAAGCTGGACAGGCGCATCACCGCCAGCAGGGTGCCCCAGACGATGCCGAAAATAATGGCTATCACTGTAATTTTCAGGGTGATCACCAGCCCCGCCAGCAGATAAGGCATGGACGGAACGATCGAACTCCAGTCAAAATCGTACATTATTTGCCTCCCAGATTGCCAGGCAGGCGAACCTTACGCTCGACCACATACATAATCAGCATAATCACCGCGTTGATGAAGACGTAGGCCAGGGTGATGGCGGTAAAAGACTCCCAGGCATGAGCGGAGTAGTCCAGCAGTTTGCCCGCCTGCGCGGCCATATCGGCAAGACCGATGGTGGAGGCGATGGCCGAGTTTTTCACCAGGTTCATCATTTCCGAGGTCATCGGCGGCACGATAACGCGGTAGGCGTTCGGCAGCAGCACGTAGCGGTAGGTTTGCGGCAGGGTCAGCCCCATCGCCAGACCGGCGTTCTTCTGCCCGCGCGGCAGCGACTGAATGGCGGCGCGTACCTGTTCGCAGACGCGGGCGGCGGTAAACAGCCCCAGGCACAGCATGGAAGAGACAAAGAACTGAATGTTCGGATCCAGCTCGGATTTAAACCACATGCCGATATTTTCCGGCAGGAATTCCGGCACCACCAGGTACCAGGTAAAGAACTGCACGATCAGCGGCACGTTGCGAAACAGTTCGACATAGCAGGTGCCAATCCCTGAGAGCAGACGATTGGGGACCGTGCGTAAAATGCCAAACAGTGAGCCGACGAGAAAAGCGATGATCCAGGCCGAGATGGAGAGGGCGACGGTTATCTGAAAACCGCTCCACAGCCAGCCCAGGTAGGTAGTGTTGCCGAAGGGGGCCTGTTGCAGGAAAATCCCCCAGTTCCAGTCTATTGACATACATGACTCCTGGAAAAAAAAGGGTAGCCATTGCTACCCTCGAAGACGGTTGTCCAGCTTGTTTCGGTATTCGCGGCGGCTGGGGAACGACCAGCCACCGTATAGTCTGTCCGTGCTGTGACAATCATCGGGAGGGCAGGATATCCTGCCCCTGGTTGTTATAATTAGTTCAGTGCTTTGTCATTAGGTGATTTGAACAGCGCTTTCATGTCGTCAGACAGTTCGAAGTTCAGGTTAAGGTTTTTCGGCGGAATTGGATTTTTGAACCATTTATCAAACCATTTCGCCGCTTCACCAGAGGTCTGGGCCTGGGCAACAGTTTCATCGACCAGCGCTTTGAACGACGGATCGTCTTTACGCAGCATGCAGCCATAGGCTTCTTTCGACTGCGCAGTGCCGACGATTTCCCAGTTATCCGGTTTCTTCGCCTTCGCGCGTTCGCCCGCCAGCAGGGCGTCATCCATCATAAAGGCCACGGCGCGTCCGCTTTCCAGGGTGCGGAAAGAGTCGCCATGATCTTTGGCGCTGATGATGCGCATATTCATTTTTTTCTCATCGTTCAGCTTATGCAGCAGGATCTCTGAGGTGGTTCCGGAGGTGACAACAACGGCTTTGTCTTTCAGGTCCGGGAAATCTTTGATCGGACCGTCTTTCTTCACCAGCAGACGGGTGCCGACCACGAAGATGGTATCGGAGAAGGCGGCCTGTTTCTGGCGCTCGAGGTTGTTAGTGGTTGAGCCGCACTCGAAATCAAAGGTGCCATTCTGCAGCAGCGGGATACGGTTCTGCGAGGTGACCGGGATCAGTTTGACCTGCAGGTCAGGTTTATTCAGCTTTTTCTTGATGGCATCAACGATGGCGTTGGAATAGTCCTGAGAGTAGCCCACAACCTGCTGCTGGTTATCGTAGTAAGAGAACGGGACTGAAGATTCACGATGGCCGACAACGATAACCCCATTTTTGGCGATCTTATCCAGGGTGCTCTGGCCTGCCGCCGGGGCGGCATCTTCTGCGTGTGCCACACCGGCGGTCACACCCATGACCAGCATTGCGGCGGCCAGTTTACGTAATTGCATATCCAACTCCTTATCCGTAGCGTTAGCGACGCTATTGATACCCATTGTGATTGTGTGTGTTGTTATTCGGGGCACGCGTCCACGTGCCGCATTTGTATGTGTTTGTTAGCATTTAGTTTGGCTTAATGTAAAGATTTTGCTGTTTTATTGTTTATTTTTGCGAAGTGCTCCGCACCAATGGGAGGCAAATATCTTCCATTGCACCAAAATAGCGCGACCGCCGAACGTTTATGGTGCAACCCGGTTGCACTGGGTCGGACGATGTCGCTACCAGGGAAAATAAAGCAATGACTGTGCCAGGATGGCAAACAGGGTGAGAAAAAACGCCGGCGACGGGGGTCGCCGGCGGAGAGACTTATCGGCGACGCTGACGCAGGCTCATTAGCAGTGCAGCGAAGCCAAACAACGCCGTCAGCGCCCATAGCGGCCAGTTGCCGGTGCGGGCGTAAGGGGTTAAGCCGCTGGTGGGTGTCACGGTGGTGGTCAACACTTCGCGGGTAAACTGCGGGATCATCTTCTGGATCTCGCCGCGCGGGCCGATGACCGCGGTAATGCCGTTATTGGTGCTGCGCAGGAGCGGGCGGGCCAGCTCCAGCGCACGCATTCGCGCCATCTGGAAGTGTTGCCACGGACCGATGGACTTACCGAACCAGGCATCGTTGGAGATGGTCAGCAGGAAGTCGGTGTCCGGCCGGAAATTATCGCGTACCTGTTCCCCGAGGATGATCTCGTAGCAGATGGCGGCGGTCAGCTTCAGGTTATGCGCCATCAGCTGCGGCTGCACGTAGGGGCCGCGGCTGAAGGAGGACATTGGCAGGTCAAAGAACGGCGCCAGCGGACGCAGAATCGATTCCAGCGGCACAAACTCACCGAACGGCACCAGATGGTTCTTGTTGTAACGGTTGGTCGAGTCGTAGCGGTACGGGTTATCTTTACCGAGGGTAATGATGGTGTTGTAGGTATCGTAGCGGTTCTGCTTATTGAGACGCGCATCGACAATGCCGGTGATCAGCGAACTGTCTTTTGCGCGCAGCAGATCGTCCATCATGCTGAGGAACTGCTGCTGGTTGATCTCCAGATCCGGGATCGCCGATTCGGGCCAGATAATCAGCTGCGAGTGGCCGATATGCGGCTGGGTCAGCGCCAGGTACGTTTTCAGGGTGTTGACCAGCTGCTTCTCGTCCCATTTCATGGCCTGCGGAATGTCGCCTTGCACCAGCGAGACCTGGGTCGCGCGCTCCGGCAGCAGCTGATACCACTGGATATAGCGCAGCGGGAACGGCAGGGCGAACAGCAGCGCGGCAATAGCCAGCGGCTTCCAGTTGCGCTGGACGAGGGCCAGGGCCAGCAGGCCGCTAACCATCATCAGCAGGAAGTTGATCGCCTCGACGCCCATCACCGGCGCCAGGCCTTTCAGCGGGCCGTCAATCTGGCTGTAGCCGAACTGCAGCCACGGGAAACCCGTCAGCACCCAGCCGCGCAGGAACTCGGTGATTTGCCAGACCACGGGGGCGGCGATAGCCACCCGCAGCCAGCTGGTTTTGGGCCACAGCCGGGCGAGCAGGCCGGCAAACAGGCCGGTATAGAGCGAGAGATAAGCCGCCAGCAGAACGACGAGGAAGACGTTAACCGGACCCGGCATACCGCCGAATTGCGCGATGCTGACATAGACCCAGTTGATACCGGTGCCAAACAGCCCGAATCCCCAGAAATAGCCGATCCCGGCGCTTTGCAGCGGGCGTCGGTTGAGGGTCAACGCCTGCAGACCGGCCAGCGAAACGATAGCTGCCGGCCAGAAGTCATAAGGTGAAAAAGCCAGCGTTCCGCTGGCTCCGAATAGCAGCGCCAGCAGCAGACGTACGCGCTGACGTTCAAGAAGAGAGGCAAATACCATTTAGGCTAATCGTCCCGTAAATTAACGCCTGTTGCCACAGGCTATGCTGTTTGCCAGCAGGGAGAGGGGACAGCCGGGGATCGCCCACGGTCTGTCTTCCGGCTGGCCGTGACCTTCAGTGCCGCGGCTTACTCTTCCAGCTTCGGCTGGGGAGCGTCATCGGGCAGCTTTACATGCACCTGAATGATACGACGGCTATCTGCCATTGCTACCTTGAATTGGTAACCATCAATGTCGATAGATTCGCCGCGAGCCGGCAGATGGCCGAAGGCCTGCATCACCAGCCCACCAATGGTATCCACTTCTTCATCGCTGAAGTGCGTGTCGAAGGCGTCGTTGAAGTCTTCGATGGAGGCCAGAGCGCGCACCGTCCAGGTGTGGCGGCTCAGCTGGCGGAAATCAATATCTTCTTCTTCGTCGTATTCGTCTTCAATTTCCCCGACGATGAGCTCAAGGATATCCTCGATGGTCACCAGGCCGGAGACGCCGCCGAATTCGTCAATAACGATCGCCATATGGTAGCGCTGTGAGCGAAACTCTTTCAGCATGCGGTCGACCCGCTTGCTTTCCGGGACGACAACCGCCGGCCGTAACACTTTTTCCATGCTGAAGGCTTCGGCATCGCTGCGCATAAACGGCAGCAGATCCTTAGCCATCAGAATCCCTTCGATGTGATCTTTGTCTTCACTGATGACCGGGAAGCGCGAGTGAGCGGATTCGATGATGACATCAAGGCACTCGTCCAGCGTCTGGTTGCGTTTCAGGGTTATCATTTGTGAACGGGGGATCATAATGTCGCGGACCCGCTGGTCGGCGATATCCATTACCCCTTCGAGCATGTCACGCGTATCTTCATCGATAAGATCGTTCTGCCCGGAATCACGGATCAGCGCCAGCAGTTCATCACGGTTTTTCGGTTCTCCGTGAAAAAGCTGGCTGAGTAACAGGGAGAAAAATCCCTTTTTGCTGTTTACTGTGTCACTACTGTGTGAATTGTCGTCGCTCATGGCGTCGTTTGGGTTCTCATGTTGATTTAACTGTCGCTCGTCGCGCGTAAACTCAGCGCCGGACGGCATGGGTTGCCTGACGTTCAGGCTGGTAAAATGCAGGAACAGCGGCCGGATGCGGCGCAAGCGCCGCCATCCGGCAGGGGGCTATTCAGCAATCTTCTCGGAAATGTACGGGTCCTCATAGCCCAGAGCAAGCATTATCTCTGTTTCGAGGCCTTCCATCTCTTCCGCTTCGTCGTCTTCGATATGATCGTAGCCCAGCAGATGCAGGCTGCCGTGCACCACCATATGCGCCCAGTGCGCCTCCAGCGGCTTACCTTGCTCGCTGGCTTCCTGCTCCACCACCTGACGGCAGATGATCAGATCGCCGAGCAGCGGCATTTCAATCCCCGGCGGCGCTTCAAACGGGAAGGAGAGGACGTTGGTCGGCTTATCCTTGCCGCGGTAGGTCAGGTTCAGCTCGTGGCTTTCTGCAACATCGACCAGACGAATCGTTAACTCTGACTCCTCCTGAAATGGCGGAATGACGGCATCGACCCAGCGCTGAAAAAGGGCTTCGTCCGGCAGGCCGCTGGTCTCTTCGCAGGCCAGCTGTAAATCGAGGATCACCTGACTCATTTTTGCTCCTGTTCCTGGGCTTCGCGTTTGCGCTCGGCGGCCAGTTCTGCTTTACGTTTCTGGTCTGCGGCTTCCCACGCCTCATAGGCGTTAACGATGCGGGCAACCACCGGATGGCGCACCACGTCTTCGCTATGGAAGAAGTTGAAGCTGATCTCATCGACTTCGGCCAGCACTTCGATGGCGTGGCGCAGACCGGATTTGGTGCTGCGCGGCAGGTCAATCTGCGTGATGTCGCCGGTGATCACCGCTTTGGAGTTAAAGCCGATACGGGTCAGGAACATCTTCATCTGTTCGATGGTGGTGTTCTGGCTTTCATCAAGAATGATAAAGGCGTCATTCAGCGTTCGTCCGCGCATATAGGCCAGCGGGGCCACTTCGATGACGTTACGCTCAATCAGCTTTTCCACTTTCTCAAAGCCGAGCATCTCAAACAGCGCGTCATACAGCGGGCGCAGATATGGGTCGACCTTCTGGCTCAGATCGCCGGGCAGGAAGCCGAGCTTTTCGCCAGCCTCGACGGCCGGACGGGTCAGCAGAATACGGCGGATCTCCTGGCGCTCCAGCGCATCGACCGCCGCCGCCACCGCCAGATAGGTTTTACCCGTACCCGCCGGACCCACGCCGAAAGTGATGTCGTGATCGAGAATATTGGCGATGTACTGCGCCTGGTTCGGCGTACGCGGTTTGATCACCCCGCGCTTGGTCTTGATATTGACGGCTTTCCCGTACTCCGGCACGCTCTCGGCGCTCTGCTCCAGTACGCGTGCTTCTTTGATCGCCAGGTGGATCTGCTCCGGCTCAATATCCTGAATCTGACCGCGCATCGGCGCCGTATCGACATACAGGCTGCGCAGAATATCGGCGGCGGCGTGTACGCAAATGGCGCGTCCGGTCAGTTTAAAGTGATTGTCACGGCGGTTGATCTCAATGCCTAACCGACGCTCCAGCTGTTTGATGTTGTCGTCAAACGGGCCGCACAAGGCTAACAGGCGTGCGTTATCCGCTGGCTCCAGGGTAATTTCACGAGTGTCTATGTTCAAACTGTTCCTCTTTACGCAGGTGGCCGGACGCGGCGCGTGGCCGGCTAATCAGGAAATTATTTACGTCACAGGAAAATGGCGCAAGCATTGCTGTAGATATAGGGACGGAGAGAGGAATTACAAGGCCTGCCGGAACCGACAGGCCTGGAGGGATCACGGCTGATAGATACCCACGCCAAGATCGTTCTCTTTACGGGTGCGGGCAATCACTGATTCAGGTGATTCAGCGATACGCAGACCCATCTCCGCCTCGGTACGCACGATTTTGCCGCGCAGCGAGTTGGTGTAAACATCGACGATTTCAACATCGACGAATTTACCGACCATATCCGGCGTACCTTCGAAGTTGACCACGCGGTTGTTCTCGGTGCGCCCGGAAAGTTCCATCAGGCTCTTACGTGACGTGCCTTCCACCAGAATGCGCTGTACCGTGCCGAGCATGCGACGGCTCCAGGCCATTGCCTGCTGATTGATCCGCTCCTGCAGAATATACAGACGCTGCTTTTTATCCTCCTCCGGCACGTCATCGACCATATCGGCCGCTGGAGTGCCCGGGCGAGCGGAGAAGATAAAGCTGTAGCTCATATCGAAATTGACGTCGGCGATTAGCTTCATCGTCTTTTCGAAATCGTCTGTGGTTTCGCCAGGGAAGCCGACAATAAAGTCGGAGCTTATCTGAATATCCGGGCGCGCCTCACGCAGCTTGCGAATAATCGCTTTGTACTCCAGTGCGGTATGGGTGCGTCCCATCAGATTCAGAACCCGGTCAGAACCGCTCTGCACCGGCAGGTGCAGGAAGCTCACCAGTTCCGGCGTATCGCGATAGACCTCGATGATATCGTCGGTAAATTCGATCGGGTGGCTGGTGGTGAAGCGAATACGATCGATGCCGTCGATGGCGGCGACCAGACGCAGCAGATCGGCAAAGCTGCCGGTGGTGCCGTCGTAATTCTCACCGCGCCAGGCGTTAACGTTCTGGCCCAGCAGATTAACCTCACGCACGCCCTGCGCCGCCAGCTGGGCGATTTCAAACAGGATATCGTCGCACGGACGGCTGACCTCTTCTCCGCGGGTGTACGGCACCACGCAGTAGGTGCAGTATTTGTTGCAGCCTTCCATAATCGAAACAAAGGCGGTCGGGCCGTCGGCGCGCGGCTCTGGCAGGCGATCGAACTTTTCAATTTCCGGGAAGCTGATATCCACCACCGGGCTGCGGTTGCCGCGCACGGCGTTAATCATCTCCGGCAGGCGGTGCAGGGTTTGCGGCCCGAAAATAATATCGACATAGTGCGCGCGCTGGCGAATATGGTCGCCTTCCTGAGAGGCCACGCAGCCGCCAACGCCAATAATCAGGTCCGGATTCTTCTCTTTCAGCAGCTTCCAGCGTCCGAGCTGATGGAAAACTTTTTCCTGGGCCTTCTCACGAATTGAGCAGGTATTGAGCAACAGCACATCTGCTTCTTCCGCCACTTCGGTCAGTTGATACCCATGTGTCGCATCCAGCAGATCGGCCATCTTTGATGAATCATACTCGTTCATCTGACAGCCCCAGGTTTTAATATGGAGTTTTTTTGTCATTGACTTGCTCATGCTCAGTAATAGATATCCAAAACGCGGGGATATATACAGGGTGAATTTCGCTTTCCAGGGCGCGTATTGTAATGCTTTGGTCGCCCCCTGACCAGTGCGAGCGTTATCACCGCAAGGGGACAAAAAATCCGGTAAACTTAACGGATTCTGCTTTAAGGATAATAGCCATGACAATTCACGCAACAGATGTCGCCATCGTGGGCGGCGGCATGGTCGGCGGCGCCCTGGCGTTAGGGCTGGCGCAACAGGGATTTACCGTGACGGTGCTTGAGAAAGCGGCGCCACCGGTTTTCGATCCGGCATCCGCCCCGGATGTGCGGATCTCGGCTATCAGCGCGGCTTCGGTCGGCCTGCTGAAGAGCCTCGGCGTCTGGGATGCCGTAAGGGCGATGCGCGTCCACGCTTATCGTCGTCTGGAGACCTGGGAGTGGGAGAGCGCGCACGTCGCCTTTGACGCCGCAGAGCTCAAACTGCCGGAACTGGGCTATATGGTCGAGAACAAGGTCCTGCAATGGGGCCTCTGGCAAGCGCTGGCGGCGCATGAAGGGGTCACCCTACGCGTTGGTAGCGAACTGGAGGCGATGCAGCGCGGCGAGGCGCATACCGCGCTGCATTTACGCGAGGGAGAGGCGATCCACGCCCGGCTGGTGATCGGCGCCGACGGCGCCAATTCCCAGGTGCGGGAGATGGCCGGCATCGGCGTACACGCCTGGCAATATCAGCAATCCTGTATGCTGATCAGCGTCGAATGCGCCGACGATCCCGGTGACAGCACCTGGCAGCAGTTTACCCCCAGCGGACCGCGCGCCTTCCTGCCGCTGTTCGACAACTGGGCCTCGCTGGTCTGGTACGACGCGCCGGCGCGGATCCGTCAGCTGCAGGGCATGACCATGGCGCAGCTCCAGCAGGAGATCGCCAGTCACTTTCCGGCACGGCTGGGTCGTGTGACGCCGCAGGCGGCCGGCGCTTTTCCGCTCACCCGGCGTCATGCGCTGCAGTATGTCCAGCCCGGCCTGGCGCTGGTGGGCGATGCGGCACATACCATTCATCCGCTGGCGGGGCAGGGGGTTAACCTTGGCTACCGCGATGTGGATGCCCTGCTGGAGATCCTGGCGGAAGCGCGCGGTCGAGGCGAAGACTGGGCCAGCCTGCCGGTGCTGAAGCGCTACCAGGCGCGGCGGCGAGCGGATAATTTTATCATGCAGTCGGGGATGGATCTGTTTTATGCCGGATTCAGTAATGACCTGGCGCCGGTGCGGATGCTGCGCAATATTGGCCTGATGGCGGCTGAACGCGCCGGGGTATTGAAGCGTCAGGCGCTGAAGTATGCCTTAGGCTTGTAAAACTGGCTTCCCGGGCAGGGGCGGAGTGGAAAGCGCCTGCCCGGTAGTCAGTACCGAGTATGGTCGTCAGGACGCCAATAGCAAAAAAGCCCACCGAAGTGAGCTTTTTTGCATTTAAGTGGCTGGGGTACGAGGATTCGAACCTCGGAATGCCGGAATCAGAATCCGGTGCCTTACCGCTTGGCGATACCCCAATTGTCTGTTGCGCTTTACCGTAACTACCCCGGTTGAGGGCAACAGTGCGTTCATTGCTGAGCGACTTTTTAATTTGGCTGGGGTACGAGGATTCGAACCTCGGAATGCCGGAATCAGAATCCGGTGCCTTACCGCTTGGCGATACCCCAACAAATTGTTTACGGATTTATCGATGCGTATCGATACGTCCTGAATATGGTGGCTACGACGGGATTCGAACCTGTGACCCCATCATTATGAGTGATGTGCTCTAACCAGCTGAGCTACGTAGCCAAATTGTCTCACTGTTTCTTCGATGGCTGGGGTACCTGGATTCGAACCAGGGAATGCCGGTATCAAAAACCGGTGCCTTACCGCTTGGCGATACCCCAATACCGTCGCGGTGAACCGCAAATATCGAAGAAATATGGCTGGGGTACCTGGATTCGAACCAGGGAATGCCGGTATCAAAAACCGGTGCCTTACCGCTTGGCGATACCCCATCCGTACAACGCTGACTGGTGAATGGTGCGGGAGGCGAGACTTGAACTCGCACACCTTGCGGCGCCAGAACCTAAATCTGGTGCGTCTACCAATTTCGCCACTCCCGCAAAAAAGATGGTGGCTACGACGGGATTCGAACCTGTGACCCCATCATTATGAGTGATGTGCTCTAACCAGCTGAGCTACGTAGCCATCTTTTTTCGCGTAACCTTATCGGCGTTGCGGGGCGCATTATGCGTATTGGGCCTGCGAGCGTCAACCTCTTTTTCAAGGAAAATCGTTGTAATGTGACTGTTTGGTTAGGTTGCGAACAGCTCGCTGCAATATTCGGCAATTATTGGTTATTTATCGTTTTTCAGCGGTATAAATCCTGCAAAAAGAAAACGGACCCCGGAGGGTCCGTTTGGCGTTTCAGCACCCGTCAGGGCTTATTTGTAGGCCGACTGGTGGACGCCCACCGCACGGCCTGATGGATCGTTCATGGTCTTGAACGCTTCATCCCACTCAATGGCTTTCGCTGAAGAGCAGGCCACCGACGGACCGCCAGGGACACACTCTGCCGCGCTCGGCAGCGGGAACAGCTCTTCGAAGATCTCGCGGTACAGATAGCCTTCTTTGGAGGTCGGCGTGTTGTACGGGAAGCGGAAGCTCGCCGTTTCCAGCTGCTGATCGCTGACCTGTTTCGCGGCCACTTCTTTCAGCGTATCGATCCAGCTGTAGCCGACGCCGTCAGAGAACTGTTCTTTCTGCCGCCAGGCAACGCTGGCCGGCAGGTAAGATTCGAAGCATTCACGCAGTACGTGTTTTTCCATTTTGCCGTTGCCGCACATCTTATCCTGCGGGTTAATGCGCATCGCCACGTCGAGGAATTTCTTATCGAGGAACGGCACGCGGGCTTCCACGCCCCAGGCGGACATCGCTTTGTTGGCGCGGGCGCAGTCAAACATATGCAGCGCCTGCAGCTTACGCACCGTCTCTTCGTGCAGTTCTTTGGCGTTCGGCGCCTTATGGAAATAGAGGTAGCCGCCGAACACTTCGTCCGAGCCTTCGCCGGAAAGCACCATCTTGATGCCCATGGCTTTAATTTTACGCGACATCAGGTACATCGGCGTCGAGGCGCGGATAGTGGTCACATCGTAGGTTTCGATGTGATAGATAACGTCGCGGATCGCATCCAGCCCTTCCTGGACCGTAAAGTGAATTTCGTGGTGTACGGTGCCGAGGTGGTTGGCCACTTCCTGCGCCGCTTTCAGGTCAGGAGAGCCTTCCAGACCGACCGCGAAGGAGTGCAGCTGCGGCCACCAGGCTTCGCTACGCTCCTGATCTTCGACGCGACGGGCGGCGAATTTCTTGGTGATAGCCGAGATGACCGATGAATCAAGACCGCCGGAGAGCAGCACGCCGTAAGGCACGTCGGACATCAGGTGGCTTTTCACCGATTCTTCCAGCGCCTGACGCAGCTCGTTCTTATCGGTAACGTTGTCTTTCACCGCGTCGTAATCGAACCAGTCGCGCTGATAGTACTGGCGAATTTCGCCGTCTTTGCTCCACAGGTAGCTACCCGCCGGGAACTCTTTAATGGTGCGGCATACCGGCACCAGCGCTTTCATTTCGGAGGCGACATAGAAGTTGCCGTGTTCGTCATGGCCCATATACAGCGGAATAATACCGATATGGTCGCGACCAATTAAGTACGCGTCTTTCTCGCTGTCGTACAGGGCGAAGGCGAACATCCCCTGCAGGTCGTCGAGGAACTCCGGGCCTTTTTCCTGATACAGCGCGAGGATCACTTCGCAGTCAGAGCCAGTCTGGAACTGATAGCGATCGCCATACTCCGCGCGCAGTGCCTGATGGTTGTAGATCTCGCCGTTAACGGCCAGCGCATGGGTTTTTTCGGCGTTGTACAGCGGCTGGGCACCGGCGTTGACGTCGACAATAGACAGGCGCTCGTGCGCCAGAATCGCTTTGTCGCTGGCATACACGCCAGACCAGTCCGGACCGCGATGGCGCATCAGGCGGGAAAGCTCCAGCGCCTTTTTACGCAGCTCGCCTGCGTCAGTTTTAATATCCAGTACGCCAAAAATAGAACACATAACCTTCTCCATTACCCTGTCGTGTTTGATGTTGTGCTGGCTTCGTCTCGTGGCGAAGCCTGAGTGCGTGTTTAAGAAAATGCCGTAAAGGGGGCGCTGGCGCAAGGGTTTTGCAGCCTGAAAAAGAAAAAACGCAACTGTGATTGTTGAACAGTAAAAAAAGAGTATCTTTTGAGCGGCTTTATTGAGGAATACGCATTTATAAGCCGTTTTTATTAGATGAATGACTTTTGGCAGGCGCTATAAATGAAAAACCACGTCCTGCGACGTGGTTGGCATCAGAAAATATCGATTTCCGCAACGGAAGGGTAAATCCACGATGGGCGAAACGGCATGCTGTCGATGTCATCGAGGGTGGAGACCCCGGAGAGCACCAGAATAGTCTCCAGCCCCGCCTGGAAGCCGGCCAGAATGTCGGTGCGCAGGTTATCGCCGACGATCACCGTCTGCTCGGAGTGAGCCTGCATTTTGTTCAGCGCTGAGCGGATGATCCACGGGCTCGGTTTACCGACGTAAAACGGCTTGCGGCCGGAGATCTTCTCAATGCCGGCGCACAGTGCGCCACAGGCCGGGTAGAAGCCGCGACCGTGCGTATCCGGGTTGGTGGCAATGAAGCGGGCGCCGTTGGCAACGAAGAAGGCGGCCTTATGCATCATCTCCCAGTTGAATGAACGGGTTTCCCCGACGATGACAAAATCCGGGTTCACATCGGTGATGGTAAAGCCGGCTTTGTACAGTTCGTGGATCAGCGCCCCTTCACCCACCACATAGGCTTTCTTGCCTTCCTGGCGGCGCAGGAAATCGGCGGTGGCCATCGCCGAGGTGTAAAACGCGGTATCCGGCACGTCGATGCCGGCGGTGGCGAAACGGTTGGCCAAATCCTGGCCGGTTTGCGACGGGTAGTTGGTCAGCATTACCAGCGGCATGCCTTTATCGAGGATGCGTTTGATAAACTCGGCAGCGCCGGGAACGGCGACGTTATCGTGCATCAGCACGCCGTCAATATCACAAATTATGTTTTGAATGGTCATGGTGGGTCCAGAATCATTAACAAAGACGAAACTATACTCGTCATCGATGAGGTTTCACATCGCTGGTGGACCATACCCACCAGCGACAGGGTGATGCGGATCGTTTCGCGCTATCAATAAAGAGGCGATTAGCTCTCAAGCAAGCGCTGCAGCAGCGTGCCATTGAGCATGGCGCGTTTGACCAGCGCGAAGGCGCCAATTGCTGAGCGATGGTCGAGAGTAGAGCGCACCACCGGCAGGTTCTTGCGAAACGCTTTCAGCGCCTGGGCGTTAATGCAGCCTTCGATGGCCGGAAGAAGGACCTTCTCAGCTTCCACTATTTCGCCGGCAACGACGATTTTTTGCGGATTGAACAGGTTAATCGCGATGGCGATCGTTTTCCCAAGGTGACGCCCCACGTACTCAATCACCTCGCAGGCCAGGGCATCGCCCTTGTTGGCCGCTTTGCAGATAGTTTTGATCGTGCAGTCATCCAGCGTCAGACGGCTCTGGTAGCCCTGCTCAAGCAGGTGGCGAACCCGCTGTTCGATGGCGGCATTGGCCGCGACGGTCTCGAGACAGCCGAAGTTGCCGCAGTGGCAGCGCTCGCCCAGCGGGTCGACCTGTATATGGCCTATTTCGCCGACGTTGCCGTTCCGGCCAATAAAAATGCGCCCGTTGGAGATGATGCCCGCGCCGGTACCGCGGTGTACGCGCACCAGGATGGAGTCTTCGCAGTCCTGACTTGCACCGAAATAGTGCTCGGCCAGCGCCAGGCTGCGGATGTCGTGCCCGACATAGCAGGTGACGTTGAAGCGTTTTTCCAGCGCCCCGACCAGGCCCCAGTTTTCCACCGCAATATGCGGCATATAGCGGATCACGCCGCTTTCCGGGTCGACGAGGCCTGGCAGGATCACCGAGATGGCGATCAGCTCGCGAATTTTGCGCTGACAGTTTTCGATAAAGGTGGCGATGATATTCAGCAGGGCGTGTTCCAGCGTTTCCTGGGTGCGCTCGGGCAGGGGAAAATGTTCCTCTTCCAGGGTCTTGCTGCTTAAATCATACAGGGTCAGAGTGGCGTCATAGCGGCCAAGCCGCACGCCGATGGCGTTGAAGTTGCGGGTTTCAGCGATGATAGAGATAGCGCGGCGGCCTCCGGTGGAGGCCTGCTGATCGACTTCTTTGATCAGGCCGCGCTCAATAAGCTGACGCGTGATTTTGGTCACGCTGGCAGGGGCAAGCTGGCTTTGTTCGGCTATCTGAATGCGCGAGATAGGCCCATGCTGGTCAATCAGGCGGTACACGGCCGCGCTGTTCAGTTGTTTTACGAGGTCAACGTTACCAATTTGAGCTTGTCCGCCTGCTGTCATACTTTTACTTACTCAGTGACGACCTCGTTACCATTAACGATGGTCTTGGTGATTTTATAATCGCGTGTAAAGGCGGTCAGGTTAGCGACCATGCCCGGCGCAATGCTGCCGAGCTGCTTGTCCACACCGATAGCGCGCGCGGGATAGAGCGTCGCCATCCGCAATACTTCGTCCAGTGCCACGCCGCAATGCTCCACCAGATTACGCACCCCTTCAATCATGGTCAGGGAGGAGCCGCTGAGCGTGCCGTTTTCATCTACGCACAGTCCATTGCGGTAGTATATTGTTTTCCCGGCAAAAATGAACTGGTCAATATTCGCCCCCGCCGGCGCGGTGGCGTCGGTGACCAGGCACAGTTTGTCGCCTTTCAGGCGCTTGGCGTTACGTACGTTGGCATAATCGACATGCATCCCGTCGACAATAATACCGCAGTAGACATCCGGCTCGTCAAAAATCGCCCCGGCCAGGCCGGGTTCGCGGCCGGTAATGTACGGCATCGCGTTATAGAGGTGAGTGGCGAAGGTAATGCCGGCGCGGAAGCCCACTTTCGCCTCTTTCAGCGTGGCGTTGGAGTGACCGGCGGAGACGACGATCCCGGCGGCAACCAGTTTACGGATCACTTCCGGCTCAACGCGTTCAGGGGCGAGGGTCACCTTGGTGATCACATCGGCGTTATCGCAGAGGAAATCGACCAGCGCGGCGTCCGGTTTACGCACGTAGTCCGGGTTGTGGGTGCCTTTCTTGACGATATTCAGCCACGGTCCTTCCAGATGCAGACCCAGCGCCTGGTTCGGGTGTTTTTGCAGGTATTCACGCATCACGCGGATACCTTGCTTCATCAGATCGTCACTGGAGGTAATCAGCGTCGGCAGGAAGCTGGTGCAGCCTGAACGTTCGTTCGCCTTCTGCATGATCTCCAGCGTTTCAACGGTGACCGCTTCTGGGCTGTCGTTAAACTGCACGCCGCCGCAGCCGTTCAGCTGAACGTCGATAAAACCGGGGGCAATTATTGCGCCGTTGACCGAGCGCTGCTCCATGTCAGACGGCAAATCCGCCAGCGGACAGAGACGTTCGATTAGGCCATTGGCGATAACAACCGCATGGTCATCGAGAATTTCATGACCGGTATAAACCCGGCCCTGGGTTAATGCATACATTACGACCCCCGGTATATACGCCCCATCAGGTCAGCAATCGTTCATTTGCCGCCGGCCTGATGATGCATACAAAGAAAAAGAGGGTCCCGCGCAAGTCGCGGGACACGACTACATTACAGACCTTTAATATTTTCAGCTTCTAATTCGTTGAAATATTTCAGGGTTTTCACTTTCAGCTCCATGGTGGACGGCTCGTCGCAGACAATCACTGCTTTCGGATGCAACTGCAGACAGGTAATGGTCCACATATGGTTGACGTTACCTTCTACCGCCGCCTGCAGCGCCAGCGCTTTCTGATGACCCAGCACCAGAATCATCACTTCTTCTGCATCCAGCAGGGTGCCTACGCCCACGGTCAACGCGTATTTCGGCACCAGATCCACATCACCATCGAAGAAGCGGGAGTTCGCCACACGGGTGTCATGGGTCAGGGTCTTAATACGGGTACGGGACGCCAGAGAAGAGGCCGGTTCGTTGAACGCGATGTGGCCATCGTTGCCCACGCCGCCCATGAACAGGTGGATTTTACCGTAGGAACGAATTTTTTCTTCATAGCGACGGCATTCCGCATCGATATCCGGCGCGTTACCATTCAGCAGGTTGATATTTTCTGCCGGAATATCAACGTGGTCAAAGAAATTACGGTGCATGAAGCTATGATAGCTTTCCGGATGCTCTTTTGGCAGGCCGACATATTCGTCCATATTAAAGGTGACGACGTGTTTGAAGCTAACCTGGCCTGCTTTATGCATTTCAACCAGCGCTTTGTAGGCGGTCAGCGGAGTGCCACCGGTTGGCAGACCCAGCACGAACGGGCGGTCCGCAGTCGGTTTGAATGCATTAATACGGTTAACGATGTGGCGGGCAGCCCATTTACCGACCTGCTCAGCGGTTACCAGGGGGATCAGTCTCATTCTTCACCTCTATAGTTAAAGTAGATTCTGGCGGATTGGCGCCAGCACTCTGAGGAGAGTATTGCAGCAACTGCGCCGACCGGGGTCAATCCGTGTTGATTTTTTGAATGATAAAATAAGTTTTCGATGTTAGCCAGTGAAAGGGAGGGGGGAATACGATATTTGGTGATAAAAGTCACAAAAAATACCCGTTTAATTTGCGATACGAATTAATTTTTCACACACTTTGCCGGTAAGTGATAAAACCGACCTTGTTACACAATAAAAAAGTGGCTTAGTAAATGAGCCTCATCGGGGTCTCATAGGGGGAATAAGATGAATATTTTAGGTTTCTTTCAGCGACTGGGTAGGGCGTTGCAGCTCCCTATCGCAGTGCTGCCGGTCGCGGCATTACTGCTGCGTTTCGGGCAACCAGACCTGTTGAATGTACCCTTCATCGCGCAAGCGGGTGGGGCAATCTTCGACAATCTGGCGCTGATCTTCGCGATTGGTGTGGCATCAAGCTGGTCCAAGGATAACGCCGGTTCTGCGGCGCTGGCCGGTGCAGTAGGGTATTTCGTGATGACCAAAGCGATGGTCACCATCAACCCGGAAATTAACATGGGCGTGCTGGCCGGTATCATTACCGGTCTGGTGGCAGGGGCGGTGTACAACCGCTGGGCCGGCATCAAGCTGCCGGACTTCCTGAGCTTCTTCGGCGGCAAACGCTTCGTGCCGATCGCCACCGGCTTCTTCTGTCTGATCCTCGCCGCACTCTTCGGTTACGTCTGGCCGCCGGTACAGCACGCTATCCACGCGGGTGGCGAATGGATCGTCTCCGCTGGCGCGCTGGGTTCCGGTATCTTTGGCTTCATCAACCGTCTGCTGATCCCAACTGGTCTGCATCAGGTGCTGAACACCATCGCCTGGTTCCAGATTGGTGAGTTCACTAACGCCGCAGGCGCTGTGTTCCACGGCGACATCAACCGCTTCTACGCCGGCGACGGCACCGCGGGGATGTTCATGTCTGGCTTCTTCCCGATCATGATGTTTGGTCTGCCGGGTGCGGCGCTGGCGATGTATCTGGCGGCGCCGAAAGCGCGTCGTCCGATGGTCGGCGGTATGCTGCTGTCTGTTGCCATCACTGCGTTCCTGACCGGGGTAACCGAGCCGCTGGAATTCCTGTTCATGTTCCTGGCTCCGCTGCTGTACCTCCTGCACGCGGTGCTGACCGGTATCAGCCTGTTCATTGCAACAGCGCTGGGGATCCACGCGGGCTTCTCCTTCTCCGCGGGTGCAATCGACTACGTGTTGATGTACAGCCTGCCGGCCGCCAGCAAAAACGTCTGGATGCTGCTGGTGATGGGCGTGGTGTTCTTCTTTGTCTACTTCCTGCTGTTCAGCGCGGTTATCCGCATGTTCAACCTGAAAACGCCGGGTCGTGAAGACAAAGCCGACGACGTCGTCACTGAAGAAGCCAACAGCAACACCGAAGAGGGGCTGACCCAGCTGGCGACCAGCTATATCGCCGCGGTGGGCGGCACTGACAACCTGAAAGCGATTGATGCCTGTATCACCCGTCTGCGTCTGACCGTGGGCGATTCGGCGAAAGTGAACGACGCCGCCTGTAAACGTCTCGGCGCATCCGGGGTGGTGAAACTGAATAAGCAAACCATCCAGGTTATCGTCGGTGCGAAAGCAGAGTCTATCGGCGATGAGATGAAAAAAGTGGTTACCCGTGGCCCGGTAGCGGCAGCGGCAGCCGCAACGGCTGGCAATGTCGCCACCGCAGCGCCAGCGGCAAAACCGCAGGCGGTAGCGAACGCGAAGACCGTTGAGTCGCTGGTTTCACCGATTACCGGTGACGTAGTGGCCCTCGAGCAGGTGCCGGACGAAGCCTTCGCCAGCAAAGCCGTCGGCGACGGTATCGCGGTGAAACCGACCAGCAATATCGTGGTGGCCCCGGCCGCCGGTACCGTGGTGAAAATTTTCAACACTAACCACGCGTTCTGCCTCGAAACCAACAACGGCGCGGAAATCGTCGTCCACATGGGTATCGATACCGTGGCGCTGGAAGGCAAGGGCTTCAAACGTCTGGTTGAAGAGGGCACGGACGTGAAGGCCGGTGAGCCGATTCTGGAAATGGATCTGGACTTCCTCAACGCCAACGCGCGCTCGATGATCAGTCCGGTCGTCTGCAGCAACAGCGATGACTACAGCGCGCTGGTGATACTGGCGAGCGGTAAGGTTGTTGCCGGCCAGACGCCGCTGTATGAGATTAAAGGCAAGTAAGGCTCCTGAGTCGAGTTTATGCCTCAGCGGCGAAGGGAAACCTTCGCCGCTTTTTTTTCCAGCAATCGGCCCCATAATCCTCTTCTGATACCCATTTTACGTAACTAATAGTTGTCACTACGTCCTGCTTGTAAGATCATGTGCCGTTATACGTTGTTTACGCTTTGAGGAACCCGTGATGAGTGAGGCAGAAGCCCGCCCGACTAACTTTATCCGTCAGATCATTGATGAAGATCTGGCTACCGGTAAACATACCACCGTTCACACCCGCTTCCCGCCGGAGCCGAACGGTTATCTGCACATTGGCCATGCGAAATCCATCTGCCTGAACTTCGGCATCGCGCAGGATTATCAGGGCCAATGCAACCTGCGTTTCGATGACACCAACCCGGTGAAAGAAGATATCGAATACGTTGAGTCGATTAAAAACGACGTGCAGTGGTTAGGTTTCCACTGGTCCGGGGACGTTTGCTACTCGTCTGATTACTTTGATCAGCTGCATCAATATGCGGTTGAGCTGATCAACAAAGGTCTGGCCTATGTTGATGAACTTTCTCCTGATGAAATTCGCGAATACCGCGGCACCCTGAAAGCGCCGGGTAAAAACAGCCCGTATCGCGACCGCAGCGTGGAAGAAAACCTGGCGCTGTTCGAAAAAATGCGCAGCGGCGGCTTCGAAGAGGGCAAAGCCTGCCTGCGCGCGAAGATCGATATGGCGTCGCCGTTCATCGTGATGCGCGATCCGGTGCTGTACCGCATTAAGTTCGCTGAGCATCATCAGACCGGCAACAAGTGGTGCATCTACCCGATGTACGACTTTACCCACTGCATCAGCGATGCGCTGGAAGGCATCACCCACTCGCTGTGTACCCTGGAGTTCCAGGATAACCGTCGTCTGTACGACTGGGTGCTCGACAACATCAGTATTCCGGTTCATCCGCGTCAGTATGAATTCTCGCGCCTGAATCTCGAATACACCGTGATGTCCAAGCGTAAGCTGAATCAGCTGGTGACGGAAAAGCATGTGGAAGGCTGGGATGACCCGCGTATGCCGACTATTTCCGGTCTGCGCCGTCGCGGCTATACCGCTGAATCCATCCGCGAGTTCTGCAAACGCATCGGCGTGACCAAGCAGGACAACACCATTGAGATGGCGTCGCTGGAGTCGTGCATTCGTGAAGATCTGAATGAAAACGCCCCGCGCGCGATGGCGGTGATCGATCCGGTGAAACTGGTTATCGAGAACTATCCGCAGGGCGAAAGCGAAATGGTGGCGATGCCGAACCATCCGAACAAGCCGGAAATGGGCAGCCGCGAAGTGCCGTTCAGCGCCGAAATCTGGATCGACCGCGCTGACTTCCGCGAAGAAGCCAACAAACAGTACAAGCGTCTGGTGCTGGGTAAAGAAGTGCGTCTGCGCAATGCCTACGTGATCAAAGCGGAACGCGTGGAGAAAGATGCCGAAGGCAATATCACCACTATTTTCTGCACCTACGATGCCGATACCCTGAGTAAAGATCCGGCCGACGGTCGCAAGGTCAAAGGCGTGATCCACTGGGTGAGTGCGGCGCATGCGCTGCCGGTGGAGATCCGTCTCTACGATCGCCTGTTCAGCGTACCGAACCCGGGTGCGGAGGAAGATTTCCTCGCGGTGATCAATCCGCAATCACTGGTGATCAAGCAGGGATATGCGGAGCCGAGCCTGGCGCAGGCCGAAGCGGGCAAAGCTTACCAGTTTGAACGTGAAGGTTACTTCTGCCTCGACAGTCGCTATGCAACCGCAACCAGTCTGGTGTTCAACCGCACTGTCGGGCTGCGTGATACCTGGGCGAAAGTCGGCGAATAAATTTCCCTTCCTGTAAAAGCGCCGCACCTTGCGGCGCTTTTTTTTGTTTCAGAATCAGCTAATTAAACTTTTTATTTTCGCGATGCGAATTAATCCTGTTGCTGCACGGTAATAAATAGCGCTTCTGATGTTTCCCGTCACATACAAAAAACCAATGTAATCGCTTTCAATTCTCGCTTTTTTCCCTGATTTTGCAATGACTTCCATAACAAAATCATCAGAGATAAGACTGTAACAAAAAGACATAAATTATGTGCGCTTTGTCATAATCTTAAGCTTTGCCTCACGAAAAACATTGATAATTCGCGTCACGAAAAATAGTCTATCTACAGTGGTTTCGCGGCCTTTTTCACCGCCCCACATTTTGCAGTTTTATTTATTTTTTTAGCGAATGACCGTTGGTCTTCGCCTTTTAAAACGTCAAAGAGGATATGCACATGCGTACGTTTAGTGGCAAACGTAGTACGCTGGCGCTGGCTATTGCCGCCGTCACCGCGATGTCGGGCTGGGTTGTGATTCCGCAGGCCAGTGCAGCAGGATTTATCGATGATTCAACCTTAACCGGCGGTATCTATTACTGGCAGCGTGAGCGTGACCGTAAAGATGTGACCGACGGCGACAAATATAAAACCAACCTTTCACACTCCACCTGGAACGCCAACCTGGACTTCCAGTCCGGCTATGCCGCCGATATGTTTGGCCTTGATATTGCTGCATTTACCGCGATTGAAATGGCTGAGAACGGCGATAGTGGCCACCCGAACGAAATCGCCTTCTCGTCGCGCAACAAAGCCTATGACGAAGATTACTCTGGCGATAAGAGCGGCATCAGCCTGTATAAGGCCGCAGCAAAATTCAAATACGGTCCGACGTGGGCGCGCGCGGGCTATATCCAGCCAACCGGCCAGACTCTGCTGGCGCCGCACTGGAGCTTTATGCCAGGTACCTATCAGGGGGCGGAAGCCGGGGCTAACTTCGACTACGGTACTGCGGGCGCATTAAGTTTCTCCTATATGTGGACGAACGAGTATAAAGCGCCATGGCATATCGAGATGGACGACTTCTATCAGAACGACAAGAAAACCAAAGTCGATTATCTCCACTCCGTCGGTGCCAAATATGATTTCAAAAATGACCTGGTGCTGGAAGCGGCATTTGGTCAGGCACAAGGCTATATCGATCAGTACTTTGCAAAAGCCAGCTACAAATTTGACGTCGCTGGCGCGCCGTTGAGCACCAGCTACCAGTTCTATGGCACCCGCGATAAGGTCAGCAACGGCGGCATCAACGATATCTATGACGGCACCGCATGGCTGCAGGCACTGACCTTTGGCTATAAAGTGGCGGATGTGCTGGACCTGCGTCTGGAAGGTACCTGGGTGAAGGCCGAAGGCCAGCAGGGCTACTTCCTGCAGCGTATGACCCCAACCTACGCCTCTTCCAACGGCCGTCTTGATATCTGGTGGGATAACCGCTCCGACTTCAACGCCAACGACGAAAAAGCGGTCTTCTTCGGCGCGATGTATGACATGAAAAACTGGGACATGCCGGGCTGGGCGTTTGGCGCGTCTTATGTGTACGCCTGGGATGCGAAGCCGGGGAGAATGTCCTCACCGGATGCGTACTACGATCCGAACTATCGCCTGAAAGAGTCAGCTTACAGCCTGGATGCACTGTATACCGTGCAGGAAGGCTGGGCGAAGGGCACCCTGTTCAAACTGCACTTTACCCAGTACGACAACCATTCCGATATTCCGAGCTGGAGCGGCGGCTACGGCAACATCTTCCAGGATGAGCGCGACGTGAAGTTCATGGTTATCGCCCCGTTCACTATTTTCTGATGCCTGCGCGGCGGGCGTGAGCCTGCCGCACCTCTGGGAGAACAATGATGAAAAAAATGCTGCTTATTGCCATGATGGCATCGGGTTTGGTGGCCTGCGCCACGTCGCCAGCGCCAAAAGAAGACACCAAACTCAAAGATGCCTATAGCGCCTGTATTAATACGGCGGAAGGGAATCCGGACAAGATTGAAGCCTGTCAGAGCGTACTGAATGTGCTGAAAGAGGATAAACAGCACCAGCAGTTTGCCAACCAGGAGAGCGTTCGCGTGCTGGATTACCAGCAGTGTATTCAGGCCACTCGTACCGGCAACGATCAGGCGGTGAAAGCACGCTGCGACCAGATCTGGAAAGAGATCCGCAGCAATAATAATACCCCCCATTAAGTCAGACGGCTGTGGCAAACGGGCGGAGCGCATCTCCGCCCGTTTGTTTTTTTAGCGTTGACTCTCCGCCGGTTGATAGCCGCGGCTCAGGCGTACAAACAGTAGCGCGGTGGCAACGAATCCGCACAGCGCGGCGCACATCAGCCACCAGCCCGGTGAACTTTTATCACCGGTAAGCTCGACCAGGGCGGTAGAGATAGCCGGCGTCAGGCCGCCGAAAATGGCAGTAGCGAGACTAAAGGCCAGAGAGAAGCCCACGGTGCGGACGTACACCGGCATCACTTCGGTGAGCGCCGCCACCATCGCGCCGTTATACATACCAAAGAAGAACGAGAACCACAGCAGGACCAGCGTCATACGGGTGAAATCGGGCGCGGCGGTGAGCCAGTGCATCACCGGCCAGGTGGTGAGCAGCGCCAGCAGCGTAATGCCCATCAGCACCGGGCGACGGCCGATCCGGTCAGAGATCGCCCCGCCAATCGGTAACCAGATAAAATTAGAGATGCCCACCAGCATGGTCACCAGCAGGCTGTCGCGAGCGCTGAGGTTCAGCACGGCTCTGCCGTAGGTCGGCGTATAGACGGTGATAAAATAGAAGGTGGTGGTGGTCATCGCCACCAGTAACGTCCCCGCGGTAATAATGCGCCAGTTGCTGGCGATGGTGGTCAGGATCTCTTTGGTATCCGGGCGGTGTTTACGCTGCAGGAACTCTTCTGTCTCCTGCAGCGAGCGGCGCAGCACGAAAATCAGCGGAATGATCAGACAGCCAATAAAGAAGGGAATGCGCCAGCCCCAGTCAGCGATCTCCTCATGCTCCAGCGTGGCGTTCAGCGCATAGCCAATCAGCGCCGCCATGACGATAGCCACCTGCTGGCTGGCGGACTGCCAGCTGGTATAGAACCCTTTATTGCCCGGTGTGGCGATTTCCGACAGATAGACCGACACCCCGCCAAGCTCGACGCCAGCGGAGAACCCCTGCAGCAAGCGGCCCACTAACACCAGGATCGGCGCCAGCACGCCGATGGTGTGGTAGCCAGGGACCAGGGCTATCAGAAGCGTCCCGCAGCCCATGATCGCCAGGGTGACCATCAGCCCTTTGCGGCGCCCGATTCTGTCGATATAGGCACCGAGTACCACCGCACCGATGGGGCGCATCAGGAAGCCCGAACCAAACACCGCAAAGGTCAGCATCAGCGCCGCAAACTCGCTCTCCGCCGGAAAGAAGGTGCGGGCGATATAGGTGGCATAAAAGCCAAACAGGAAAAAGTCGAACTGTTCAAGAAAATTACCGCTGGTCACGCGGAGGATAGCGCCGACGGTGCCAGCGCGCGTGGGTTGTTGCGTCATAGGGTGTGCTCTCCATTGTCTTTATCTTGTTGTTATTGGGTTCAGAGGGAGTGGGTCAGTCGCCGGCGACGCCCACCTGTTTTCCGCGCCGCTTCTCAATCGCCCACTTGAGTAACGCCGCACAGCGGTAAAATCCGTGGGCAAATTTTCCGTAGGGAAGGGTTAAAAACAGCGCCATCACCACCCCGAGATGAACAGCGAGCAGGATGCCCATCCACGAGGTATCTCGTCCCGCCAGCAGGGCCAGGCCGGTGAAACTGGTCAGCAGCAGCAGCAGGATAAAGCCGCGGTCCATCGGTTTTTGTCGCGCATCGCCGTGCAATGGCGACCGGCGCAGGTTCAGCCACAGCAGGCCAGCCGGGCCGACCAGCAGGCCGATGCCGCCGAGGGTCCCCAGCAGCACCGGGACGCTGAAGAACGGGTAGGGGGCTTCCAGGCCGGCGAAATAGTGATAGCCCGTGGCCACCACGGTGGCGGCGAAGCAGAGCATAAAGCCGTAGAAGGTGAAGTGGTGGAAACGGCGGCGCATCAGCGTGAAGGCGTCATCGGCTTCGTTGCAGCCTTTGCCGTGCCCGCCATCGAGATATTTCAGCGTCAACGCATCCTGTGAGGCCTTTGCGATATCAACAGGCTGCGGCTGGCCCGGGGAGATCTCGCGCCAGAAGCGGATCACCCCGGTCATCAGTAAGCCAATCGCCAGCACGAAGACCGAACCAAACATCCACGCCAGCAGGTTATGCGGGAATATCTGATAGAAATCGCCGGCCAGAGGAGAGTGAAGCAGCGAGCCTTTAAGCCCCATCGCCAGCAGCAGAAAGAAAATCAGTCCGCCAACCAGCGCCAGCACGGTGGTCACGCCAGCCCGGCGATACAGGCTGCCAAAGGCCGCAGGCTGGGCGTAGTGTTGATAGGTCTCCAGCCGAACTTCGGCCATCGCCTTTGGCACGTTAATCGCGAATTCGTGCGGCGGCGCGTACTGGCAGGCGTGCAGGCAAGCGCCGCAGTTATGACACAGGTTAGCCAGATAGTTAATATCCGCTTTGCCAAAGGCCAGGCGCTGGGTCATCGCCGGAAATACGGCGCAAAACCCTTCACAGTAGCGGCAGGCGTTACACACCTGCATCACCCGTTCGACTTCCGCCTCCGGCTCGGTGATGATCTGCGCGTCAATGATCAGCTTCTCAAGCGACTTCATGGTGTTTCTCCTGCTGTGCCGCCCGGGCGGCTTGCTGGCCGGCGATGCGGCCGAAGGTAGTGCCAATCGACATCCCGACGCCGGCGGTGTAGCCCTTGCCCAGCACGTTGCCGGCCATCATTTCCCCGGCGACAAACAGATTACGGCTGGGTTTGCCGGCGAAGTGGACGGCGGCGGTTTTGTCGACGTAGAGCCCGAGGTAGGTGAAGGTGATCCCCGGACGGAGGGCGTAGCCGTAGTAGGGCGGCGTATCGAGGGGCCGTGCCCAGTGGGTCTTTGGCGGCGTCAGGCCTGCCGTCGCGCAGTTATCCAGGCGGGTATGATCGAACTGGCCCGGCGCGCAGGCGGCATTATATTCGGCGATGGTTTGCGTTAAGCGTTCGCTGTCCAGGCCGAGCTGGCGGGCCAGCTCGGGAAGGGTGTTGGCCTGAGCGCCGGGAAAGACGGGCGGCATAAAGTGGCCGATGGCTTTGCTGTCGATGATCGAGTAGCCGATCTGTCCAGGCTGGTGGGCGACCAGCCGGCCCCAGATGGCATAACGTTTGGGCCAGAAATCTTCCCCTTCATCGTAAAAGCGGTCGGCATCGCGGTTGACCACTACCCCCAGCGACACGCAGTCGACGCGGGTGCAGATCCCGCCATCGTAGAGCGGCGCCCGGGCGTCAATGGCGACGCAGTGGGACTGCGAGGGATCGCCGATGATATCTGCCCCGGCGTCGATCATAAACTTGAGCAGCACCCCCTGGTTGAAGCGGGTGCCGCGGATGAGGAAGTTATCGGCGGGCCATTCACCGCGGTCATTTTGCCCCCAGGCCTCGCGCAGCCATTCGCGGTTGGATTCAAATCCGCCGGCGGCGAGGACGCAGCTTTTCGCAACAATCCGTTCCTCGCCCGCCAGCGCGGCGACAAATTCGCCGTTGCGCAGCTCGAGAGCCTGCACCGGGGTGTTGTAGCGGATCTGCACCCCCATCTGCTCCGCGCTGCGGTAATAGGCATTGACCAGCGCTTTGCCGCCACCCATAAAAAAGGCGTTGGTGCGGGCCACGTGCAGGGCGCCGGAGAGCGGTGGCTGAAAGTTCACGCCGTGCTGGCGCATCCAGTCCCGGCATTGTGACGAGGTGCGGATCACCAGACGGGCCAGCGCTTCGTTGGTGTTACCCTCGGTGACGCGCAGCAGATCTTGCCAGTACTCTTCTTCCGGGTAGCTGTCGACCAGCACGTCCTGCGGCGCATCGTGCATACAGCGCAGGTTACGCGTGTGCTGCGAGTTGCCGCCACGCCACTCCCGCGGCGCCGCCTCCAGCAGCAGCACCGAGGCGCCAGCTTCCCGGGCGGTTAAGGCGGCGCATAGCGCGGCATTGCCGCCGCCAATCACCAGTACATCCACCATTATCGGCTCCCTTACAATTTAATTAATTGTTAAATTTGTAATGGAAATGTAGGTGGTAACGGCAGTGGGGCGCTATGGTGTAGTGCTAAAGAGGGGTTTAGTGAGCGTAAAGGGTAGCGCCCGGCCAGCGGTCAGACTCCACCAGCTGACGCATGACTTTGCTGAGTATCACTCGAGCCGCAAGGCCTACCGGAGTGAGTTCATCATCAGACAGACTGACCAGAAAGTTGGGGCGACTGAGTACCGGATTAACGACGTCGATCACCCTTAGCGCCTGATGGTCGAGATGGGAAATGGCGGCCCCGGGCTGCAGGGTGGCCCCCAGTCCGCTGCGCACGGCCTGCATCAGCAGAGCCAGACCGTCAATGTCCGCCACCACCTCAACGCTGATATTGTGTTGCTGGCAAACCGCCTCCAGCCTGCCGCGCAGGCCGTGGCCCTGGCTTGGCATAATCAACGGCAGGGAAGTGAGCTGGTCAGGAGAGATGTGGTCCTCCTGCAGGGGGGCCAACAGCGTATGGGTGCCAATCAGGAACAGGCGCTCTTCCAGCACCGGTCTGGCGCTCCAGCGCAGGATCTTCTCCTGCTGGAAGACGATAGCTAAATCGAGCTGGCGGGTGTTGATCATCCGCTCCAGATTACCGGAGAGGCTTTCCACCAGATGCAGGCGCACGTCGGGATAGCTTTCGCGCATCGCATTGATGAACGGGACGCCGAGAACGGAGGCGGTGCTGGGGGCCATGCCGACGCTAACGTGGCCTGACAGGCGCGCCTCGCGGGCGGCGAGGATGGCATCATCGGCATGGCGCAGCGCCAGCTGTGCCTGCGAGTAGAAGGCGAGCCCCGCGCTGGTGGGCGTGACCCCGCGGGAGGTCCGCTGCAGCAGGCGAATGGCCAGTTCGTTTTCCAGGCGCGCGATCTGCTGGCTGAGCGCCGAGACGCCGATATTGAGATCGAGCGCGGCGCGCCCCATGCTGCCGGTTTCAACAATGCGCACAAAATAGCGTAGCTGGCGAAGTTCCATATCAACTCTCCGGACAAAACGGGGACGCGGGAAGGTCACCTTTGGGACGAGAGCGGGAAGGGCGGCAGAGGCGCCCATAAAAAAGCCAACCGGCAGGTTGGCTTTTCAGTCTCAGCGAAGCGGGAAATTATTTTTCCACCGCGTCGTGGGCGTGTTCGTCCTCGCGGCAATCACCTTCCGCACAGTGACCGTACAGATACAGACTGTGGTTGGTCAGGCGGATGCCGTGGCGGGAGGCAATTTCACGCTGGCGCAATTCGATCGAGTCATCGCTGAATTCGATCACTTTGCCGCAGTCGAGGCAAATCAGGTGATCGTGGTGATGCTGCTGGGTCAGTTCGAAAACGGATTTACCGCCTTCAAAATTATGACGAGTCACGATACCGGCATCATCAAACTGGTTGAGTACGCGGTAAACAGTCGCCAGACCGATCTCCTCGCCCATGTCGATCAGGCGTTTATATAAGTCTTCCGCACTGACATGATGGTTATCCGGTTCCTGCAGCACTTCAAGGATTTTCAGTCGAGGAAGTGTGACTTTCAGGCCAGCCTTCTTTAATGCGGTATTGTTGTCAGTCATGCGGAATCTGTCCTGTTGCTAAACGATCTACTTCCTTCAACGGAAGTCATACAGAAATTAACCCGACGTAATGCGTCTCATTATAGAACTGCCACTGGTAAATGAAAACTGCAAGCATCAGGCCTGGTTTGCTGTCAAAAACGAGGCACCAGCTACAAACTGCGTCACGTGCCTCGTAGAATCAGAGGACATTGTACAGATATGTGATTAAAAGTTAAAAACTTGTAGCTATTAGTTTGATTGCTTTTGTCTATTAATGCGACGCAACTCAATGATTGCGCCGCTTAATCATCAGGCGTTTTTGATTTCTTCGAGGTGCAGCTCTTCGGCAACCTGCTTCACCCATTTCTCAACGCGCTCGTTGGTCAGCTCCGGCTGGCGGTCTTCATCGATGGCGAGGCCGACGAAGTGGTCGTCATCCGCCAGGCCTTTGGAGGCCTCAAAATGATACCCGGCTGTCGGCCAGTGACCGACGATGGTCGCGCCGCGCGGCTCAATGATGTCGCGGATGGTGCCCAGCGCGTCGCAGAAGTATTCTGCGTAGTCTTCCTGGTCGCCACAGCCGAACAGCGCCACCAGTTTACCATTGAAGTCGATCTCTTCCAGCGTCGGGAAGAAGTCATCCCAGTCACACTGCGCTTCCCCGTAGTACCAGGTGGGGATACCGAGCAGCAGAATGTCATGGGCTTCCAGGTCTTCTTTGCTGCTTTTGGCAATGTCGTGAACATCAGCAACATCTTTACCAAGCTGCTTTTGAATCATTTTTGCAATATTTTCGGTGTTGCCGGTGTCGCTGCCAAAAAAGATGCCGATGATTGCCATGAGTAAAATAACCTCTTGAAACTTAAATGATGTGGTAGGGACGCGATGCCCATAGATAACGGCAATCATAGCAGAACAGGCAAGGGCGCGGAAACAGCAATCACGCCCGACTGCACACTCTGCTACACGAATGCGGATTTTTCGCGGAAAGTTAGACTTTTCCCTGGCTGTGCAGGGCGTGCAATTGCGTCATCAGCATCTCTTCAATGAGATCGCTGCGGCTCATATTACGCGCTTCCGCCAGTTCATTGAGCGCATCGACCGCCTCGGCGTTGAGTTTTAACTCGACGCGCTTCAGCCCGCGAACCTTATCGCGTTTCAGCTGGTTACGTTTGTTGATGCGCAGTTGTTCATCGCGCGACAGCGGATTGGTTTTCGGTCTTCCCGGGCGACGCTCGTTTGCGAACAAATCTAATGTCGTACGGTCCGTTTGTTCTTTTGCCATGATTCTGAGTGACTTCGGGGAAACAAGCAGCCGGGCTCTAGCCGGCGCAGATAGCGCGCCATCATACATCAGGCGAACGGCTGCGCCAACGACCGCGGGCATTCTGCGGCGCGGTCGGGCATATTTTAGCCAATCAGGCGGCGATGCTCGTCAGATAGCGGCGGATGGCGCGTAACACCGCTTCGGGTTTCTCGGCATGCACCCAGTGTCCGGCGCCGGCGATGACGTGCGCCCGGGCCTGCGGGAACTGCGCCAGCAGCGCGTCGCGGTAGGCGTCGGTCACATAGGGCGAGTTGCCGCCGGGAATAAACTGCGTCGGATGCGGCCAGGCCGGAATCGTTTCCCAGCCGACAATATGCGGGTACTGGTCCCACAGCACCGGCACGTTAAAGCGCCATTCGCCGTCGACAAAAGATTTCAGCAGAAACTGAATCACGCCTTCTTCCCGCAGATGCTCGCGCATCACCTGCGCCGCCTGCTGGCGGCTGTTGGCGGGGGATTCGCTGACGGCGCGGATAGCGGTGAAGATCTCGTCATGGCGACGCACATGATAATCCACCGGCGCGATATCGATCGCCACCAGTCCGCTGATGCGTTCCGGCGCCAGCGCGGTGAGCGCCATCACCGCTTTCCCGCCCATCGAATGGCCGATAAAGGTGGCGCGCTCGATCTGGTGCGCGTCGAGCGTATCGAGCAGATCCTGCGCCATCGCGGGGTAGGTCATCTCTGGCGATCGCGGCGACAAACCGTGGTTGCGCATATCGACCTGTACAATATCGTGGTCGGCGATCAGGTCGCGGGCGAGGATGCCCAGGTTGTCCAGGCTGCCAAACAGACCGTGGACTAGCACGATCGGGGAGTGGTTGTGCGGATTCTGTGCAGATTGCGCTCGGCTATTTAATTTCATGGCAAAGTTCTTTTTTTCACTCCGTCGGGTTAGGGTATTATGTTGGACATTCTGCCATCCGGCTGCAAGACCCAGAAGTTTTCTGAGTTTTACCGCCATCCTGGTTTGACGCTATCCGCGGTTGGGATTTGAACTTATAATCCCAACGATTTGTATTCAGAAAAGATATCGCACTGGATTAAGATGAAAACAATTGAAGTTGATGATGAACTCTATCGCTATATTGCCAGCCACACTCTGCATATCGGCGAGAGCGCATCCGACATTTTACGGCGCATGCTGAAATTTTCCGCCGTTTCCCAACCGGCTACACCGGTCAGCAAAGCCGCGCCGGCACTGGCGCCAGCGCCTGCCGTTGAGGTGAAACCCGCTAACCCGGCGAAAGATAAAGTCCGCGCCATGCGCGAGCTGCTGTTATCTGATGAATACGCCGAGCAGAAGCGCGCGGTGAACCGTTTTATGCTGGTGTTGACGACCCTCTATTCCCTGGACAATAAAGCATTTGCCGAGGCGACTGAGTCTCTGCATGGCCGCACGCGCGTCTACTTCGCAGAAGATGCGCGTACGCTGCTGAAAAGCGGTAATCAGACCAAACCAAAACAGGTTCCTGGTACACCGTGGTGGGTTATCACTAATACCAATACCGGCCGTAAATGCAGCATGATTGAGCACATCATGCAGTCGATGCAGTTCCCTGCGGAGCTAATCGAAAAGGTTTGCGGCACGATCTAGCTTTTTAACATTTGCACCAGAAGGATCAGGCAATGGCAATCGATAAACGTGCGGGGCAGCCTGCGCAACAGAGTGATTTGATTAACGTCGCCCAACTGACTGCTCAGTACTACGTGCTGAAGCCTGAAGTCGGTAATGCGGAGCATGCGGTAAAATTCGGCACCTCTGGCCATCGCGGTAGCGCGGCGCGCCACAACTTCAACGAACCGCATATCCTGGCCATCGCCCAGGCCATTGCGGAAGATCGTGCGAAGAACGGGATTACCGGTCCGTGCTATGTCGGCAAAGATACCCACGCTCTCTCCGAGCCGGCGTTTATTTCGGTGCTGGAAGTGTTAACCGCCAACGGCGTTGACGTGATCGTGCAGGAAAACAACGGCTTCACTCCGACGCCGGCGGTCTCCAATGCGATTCTGGTGCATAACAAGAAAGGCGGTCCGCTGGCAGACGGCATTGTGATCACCCCGTCACACAACCCGCCGGAAGATGGTGGTATTAAGTACAACCCGCCAAACGGCGGCCCGGCTGATACCAACGTCACCAAAGTGGTGGAAAACCGCGCCAACGAACTGCTGGCCGCGGGCCTGCAGGGCGTGAAACGCATTTCTCTGGACGCGGCGCTGGCTTCTGGTCACGTTAAAGAACAGGATCTGGTGCAGCCGTTCATTGAGGGGCTGGCGGACATCGTCGACATGGCGGCGATCCAGAAAGCGGGCCTGACGCTGGGCGTCGATCCGCTGGGCGGGTCCGGTATCGAATACTGGAAACGCATTGGCGAATACTACAAGCTCAATCTGACCATTGTGAACGATCAGGTTGACCAGACTTTCCGCTTTATGCACCTCGATAAAGACGGCGCCATCCGTATGGACTGCTCCTCAGAGTGTGCGATGGCGGGCCTGCTGGCGCTGCGCGATAAGTTCGATCTGGCGTTTGCTAACGATCCGGATTACGACCGCCACGGGATTGTCACCCCAGCCGGGCTGATGAACCCGAACCACTACCTGGCGGTAGCGATCAACTACCTGTTCCAGCATCGTCCGCAGTGGGGCAAAGAGGTGGCGGTGGGTAAAACGCTGGTCTCCTCCGCGATGATTGACCGCGTGGTGAACGATCTGGGCCGCAAGCTGGTGGAAGTGCCAGTGGGCTTTAAATGGTTTGTCGACGGCCTGTTCGACGGCAGCTTCGGCTTCGGCGGCGAAGAGAGCGCCGGGGCCTCCTTCCTGCGCTTCGACGGCACGCCGTGGTCCACCGATAAAGACGGCATCATCATGTGCCTGCTGGCGGCGGAAATCACCGCGGTGACCGGGAAAAACCCGCAGGAGCATTATAACGAACTGGCTGAACGCTTCGGTGCGCCGAGCTATAACCGTTTGCAGGCTTCCGCAACTTCCGCGCAGAAAGCGGCGCTGTCCAAGCTCTCTCCGGAAATGGTCAGCGCTGACACGCTGGCGGGCGATCCGATCACTGCCCGTCTGACCGCGGCGCCGGGCAACGGGGCGGCGATTGGCGGTCTGAAGGTGATGACCGACAACGGCTGGTTCGCGGCGCGTCCGTCAGGCACCGAAGACGCCTATAAGATCTACTGCGAAAGCTTCCTCGGCGAAGAGCATCGCAAGCTGATTGAAAAAGAAGCGGTAGAGATTGTGAGTGAAGTGCTGAAGAACGCGTAACGTAGCCAAACATCAGGCCCCTTGAGGGCCTGATTTTTTTCGCAAGGATAGCGATGAAAATACAACGGAAGACCCTGTTTTTATTCTGGGCGTGGATGGATCTCTTTTTCGTCCTGCAATTCTTATGGTGGAATATTGCCCACCGCCGCCTCCCTTTTTACGACGATCTGCTGGCTTATCTCCAGTTGCTGCAGACTTACGGCTCCGCGGCGGCCTGGCTGTACCCGCTGAATGTTCTGCTGATTATCAGCATCCCGCTGTCGATGATCCTCTTTTTCCGCCAGAGCCGTTATGCGTTGTGGCTGGCCTGGGGGCAGGCGCCGCTCAGGCTGGTGTTTATGCAACCTTCGCTGTCACTGGGTCTGTGGCTGATTCAGGCTGCCGGCATCAGGCATGTAGCGATCCTGGCAGGTTTTCTGCTGCTCTCTGAAGGTCTGAAACTCGCCAGCCTCTGGTACTGCAGAGGCGGGATTCACGGCATAAAGCGATAGCCAATGCCGGTTTCGGTCAGCAGATGCTGCGGCCGTGCCGGATCGGCCTCCAGCTTTTGTCGCAGATGACCCATATAGATCCGCAGATAGTGGCTGTGCTCCACGGCGTTAGGCCCCCACACCTGATTTAGCAGCTGACGCTGGGTCAGTACTTTACCGGGATTATTCAACAACGCCGCCAGCAGGCGAAACTCGATGGGCGTCAGGTGGATCTCTTCGCTGCCGCGCAGGATGCGGCGGGCGGGGATATTGACCTCCAGGTCGGCGAAGCGAACCACTGGCTCATCGTCCTGCGCCGCGCCGTGGCGACGCAGCGCAACGCGCAGGCGGGCCTGCAACTCGCCGATGCCAAAGGGTTTACTTAAGTAGTCATCAGCGCCGGCATCCAGGGCGGCAATTTTGTCATGCTCTTCGCTACGCGCTGACAGGACGATAATCGGCATCTGGCTCCACTGGCGCAGATCGCGAATAAAATCAATGCCGTCACCATCCGGCAGGCCCAGATCGAGGATCACGAGGTCGGGCTTACGGGTGGCGGCTTCAATCAGCCCACGCTGCAGGGTTTCCGCTTCAAATACGCGCATGCCGTCGGCTTCCAGCGCGGTGCGCAGAAAGCGACGGATAGCGTGTTCGTCTTCGATAATCAGAACGTTAATCACAATTCCTCAGGTAGCTCTTCCAGTTCAGGGGGCGCTTCTCTCGGCAGTGTAACACGGAAAGAGGCACCGCCCTCGGGCCGGTTGCTGGCGGAGATGGTCCCGCCGTGGACGTCGACGATGGCCTGACAGATGGCAAGGCCCAGCCCGACGCCAGGGATCGCCGACTCTTTGTTGCCGCGGGCGAATTTATCAAAGATAGCCTGTTCCTGGCCCGTCGGGATCCCCGGACCATTATCCCATACTTCCAGCGACAGCTGCCTGGCGTCCGCCTCGGCGCGGATGCCGATGTCTGCCCGGGCGCCGGCATACTTATGGGCATTTTCCAGCAGGTTGATCAGCACCCGCTCGAACAGCGGCCCGTCGACATGCACCAGCTGGAGGGGATCGGGTAAATCCAGCTGAATGTGCTGGCCGCCGAGACTCGGTTCGAGCATGCGCAGCGCGCTGCCGACCACTTCCTCCAGCGTCAGCCACTCCTTATGCAGATTAAAGCCGCCGGACTGGATCCGCGCCATATCCAGCAGGTTGTTCACCAGTCGTGTGGTGTTGAGTACATGCTGGCGAATTTCGTTGGCCTGCGGAGCATGTTTTGAACCTTCGCTGGCCAGATCGAGAGTTAGGATTTCCGCCTGGCCAAACAGCACGGTCAGCGGAGTACGCAGATCGTGCGACAGGGCAGCGAGCAGCGAGTTACGCAGGCTTTCGCGCTCGCTGGTCAGCCGGGCCTGCTCTTCGCTGGCGGTCAGAGTGAGGCGCTCCAGGGCGCTGGCCACCAGCAGGGTGAAGGTCTCCAGCAGCCGCTGCTGCTCCGGGATCATCAGCTGGCGCAGATTCTCCGGTTCCACCACTAAGAGCCCCCAGGTTCGGACGGCGCTCTTCAGGGGTAAAATCTGGTACGGCACGCCCGGCAGGGTATCGGTGCCGGCGCCGGCAGGTTGGCCCTTATCAAAGCTCCAGCGGGCGATGGCGTCATCCCATGGGGTCAGCCCTGGCTGGTGGGTTAAGGGCAGCAGTTTTCCCTGGGCGTCCGGCAGCAGCAACTGGCTGCGGGCCTGAAAGGTGGAGGCGATAAACCGCTCGCTGGTGATGGCGATATCCAGTGGGCTGCGACCTACCGCCAGCGCTTTAGACATCTCATACAGGTGACGGGTACGGCGTTCACGGTAGCGCGCCACCCGTGCCTGGTAGCGCACGCCGGCGGTAAGGTTACCGATAAGCAGGCCCACGGTGAGCATCACGCCGAAAGTGAGCAGATACTGGACATCTGACACCGCCAGCGTCCCGCGCGGGGCAACAAAAAAGAGATCGAAGCTGATAACGTTGATCACCGTCGCCAGCACCGACGGCCAGCGGCCATAGACCAGGGCGATGATCACCACCCCCAGCAGATAGAGCATTACCAGGTTGGCGGCTTCGAAGGCCATCAACCACTGCATGGCCACCAGGGTAATGATGGCGCATAGCGCTACCGCCACCGCACAGCCCTGCAGCTGCAGACGCCACTTTTCCAGCGCCGTACGGCTGTCGTTGGCCCGGGCAGGGAGGGGGGACGGTTTTTCATCGAGGGCGATCACCACCAGATCGAGGTCCGGCGCATGGCGAGCCAGACGGTCGGCGAAGCCGCTGCGATCCCACCAGCGGCGTTTGCGCTGGCGGCCGATGACGATTTTGCCGAGGTTATGCTCGCGGGCGTAATGGAGGACCGCTTTCTCTTCCGACGGGTCGGAGAGGGTGGCGGTTTCGGCCCCCAGTTCCTGGGCCAGACGCAGCGCGGCGAGGATAGCCCGCCGCCGGGCTTCCGGCAGGCGGTGCAGGGAAGGGGTCTCGACATACACCGCATGCCAGACGCTGCCCAGGCGGGCGGCGAGCCGGGCGGCGGCGCGCACCAGCTTTTCGCTGCCGGTGTTGTGCCCGATACAGAGCAGGATCGCATCGCGGGTGTGCCAGACTTTCTCCTGGCCCTGGCGGTCGCGCCAGGCGCGCATCTGTTCATCGACGCGGTCGGCGGTGCGGCGGAGGGCCAGTTCGCGCAGCGCAATCAGGTTTCCTTTGCGGAAAAAGTTTTCGATGGCGCGCTCGGCCTGGCCGCCGATATAGACTTTGCCCTCATTGAGCCGCTGGCGCAGATCGTCAGGGGGGAGGTCCACCAGCACCACGTCGTCTGCGGCGTCAAAGAAGGGATCGGGGACGGTCTCCCGCACCTGAACGCCGGTGATCCCGCTGACGACGTCATTCAGGCTTTCCAGATGCTGGACGTTGACGGTGGTAAAGACATCAATCCCGGCATCCAGCAGTTCATCCACATCCTGCCAGCGCTTCGGATGGCGGGAGCCGGGCGCATTGCTGTGCGCCAGCTCATCCACCAGAATCAGCGCCGGACGGCGGGCGAGGGCGGCGTCGAGATCGAACTCATAGACGTACCGCCCACGATGAGCGAGTCGCCGCGGCGGCAGAGTGCTCAGGCCCTGCAGCATCGCGGCGGTCTCTTTTCGGCCGTGGGTCTCCGCCACGCCAATCAGAATATCCAGCCCCTGGGCGCGCAGCCGCTGCGCTTCCGCCAGCATCGCCCAGGTTTTCCCCACCCCGGCGCAGGCGCCGAAGAACACTTTCAGTTTGCCGCGATGCGGGGCGGCGGTGTGCTGCAGCAGGCGGTCAGGGTCCGGGCGCAGCGGCTCGTCACTCATTTACTTATCCTTCAGGGCATCCAGCGCCATATTGAGTTGCAGTATATTGACCACCGGCTGACCAAGGAAGCTCAGCAGCGGGGTTTGTGTGGCCTGATTCACCAGCAGGGTCACCTGCTCAACGCTCAGTTGGCGCGCTTTAGCCACCCGGGGCACCTGCCACAGTGCGGCGGCCGGGGTCAGGTTGTTATCGAGACCGCTCGCCGAGGTGGTGACCAGCTCGACTGGTACCTGCGGGTCGGCGTCCGGGTTAGCGGCGCGCAGAGCCTGTACGCGCTCGCTCACTGCTTTATCCAGCACCGGGTTGCTGGCGGCGAGGTTGCTGCCGCCCGAGGCCATCGGATTATCCGCCGTCTCAGCGGTGGCCGACGGGCGGCTCTGGAAATAGCCAGCTGCGCTAAAGTTCTGGCCAATCAGTCCGGAGCCGCGTACCTCACCGTTCAGGCGGATCAGCGAGCCGTTGGCCTGTGAGTTAAACCACCATTGTCCCAGACTGGTGGTGAGCAGAGGATAGACGCCGCCGGTGAGCAGCGTTAACAGAATAAATAGCACAAGTGCTGGACGAATCAATGACATAGTTTTTTCCTCACACCAGACCGCTCAGGGTCAGCAGCAGGTCAATGGCTTTAATACCGATAAAGGGCACCAGCAGACCGCCAAGGCCGTAGATCCACAGGTTGCGGCGCAGCATCGCCGACGCGGAGAGCGGACGATAGCTCACCCCTTTCAGGGCCAGCGGGATCAGGAAGACGATGATCAGCGCGTTAAAGATGACGGCGCTCAGGATCGCCGACGACGGCGAATGCAGGCCCATCACGTTCAGCATGGCCAACTGGGGATAGACCGCGGCAAACGCTGCCGGAATAATGGCGAAATATTTCGCCACGTCGTTGGCAATACTGAAGGTGGTCAGCGAGCCGCGCGTCATTAACATCTGTTTGCCGATATGGACCACCTCAATCAGCTTGGTGGGGTTGGAATCCAGGTCGACCATGTTGCCCGCTTCCTTCGCCGCCTGGGTGCCGGAGTTCATGGCCACCGCCACGTCGGCCTGAGCCAGCGCGGGCGCGTCGTTGGTGCCGTCGCCGGTCATCGCCACCAGCCGACCTTCCGACTGATACTGGCGGATCAAGGCCAGCTTGGCTTCCGGCGTCGCTTCGGCGAGGAAATCATCGACCCCGGCCTCGGCGGCGATCGCCGCGGCGGTCAGGCGGTTATCGCCGGTGATCATCACCGTTTTAATGCCCATTTTGCGCAGCTGGGCGAAACGTTCTTTGATGCCGCCTTTGACGATATCTTTGAGTGAAATAATCCCCAGCACCTTTTCACCTTCGGCGACCACCAGCGGCGTGGCCCCCTGGCGGGCGACCTCTTCCACCTGCTTATCGACATCGGCAGGGAAGTGGCCTCCATTGGCCTCCACATGGCGGCGAATGGCGTCCACCGACCCTTTGCGGATCATGCGTTGATCGATATTGATGCCGCTCATCCGCGTTTGCGCGGTAAAGGGGACAAAGGTGGCGTGCAGCGACTGCAGATCGCGTTCGCGCAGGTTAAAGCGCTGTTTCGCCAGCACCACGATGCTGCGCCCCTCAGGGGTTTCATCCGCCAGCGAGGAGAGCTGGGCGGCGTCGGCGAGGGTTCGCTCTTCCACGCCGCGCGCCGGCAGGAAGGCAGAGGCCTGGCGGTTGCCGAGGGTAATGGTCCCGGTTTTATCCAGCAGCAGGACATCGACGTCGCCAGCGGCTTCCACCGCGCGGCCGCTGGTGGCAATCACGTTGGCGCCGAGCATACGACTCATCCCGGCGACGCCGATGGCCGACAGCAGCCCGCCGATGGTGGTCGGGATCAGGCACACCAGCAGGGCGACCAGCACGGTAACGCTGACTGCATTGCCGCTCCACGCCGAGAACGGCCAGATGGTGGCGGTGGCCAGCAGGAACACCAGCGTCAGGGCGATCAGCAGGATCGTCAGGGCGATCTCGTTCGGCGTTTTACGGCGCTGGGCGCCTTCCACCATGGCGATCATCCGGTCGAGGAAGGTTTCTCCCGGGTTCACGCTGCAGCGGATCACCAGCCAGTCGGAGAGAATGCGTGTCCCGCCGGTCACCGAGGCAAAATCGCCACCGGATTCACGGATCACCGGGGCAGACTCGCCGGTAATGGCGCTTTCGTCCACCGAGGCGCCGCCTTCGATGACTTCACCGTCGCAGGGGATAATATCCCCGGCTTCCACCAGCACCACGTCGCCCTTGCGCAGGTCTTCCGCCGGCACGTGGTCGACCGTCGCGTCATGCTGCGGGGCGCGCAGTTTGCGGGCGAAGGCCGTTTTTTTCACCCCTTTCAGGCTGTTGGCCTGGGCTTTGCTGCGGCCTTCCGCCATCGCTTCGGCAAAGTTGGCGAACAGCACGGTAAACCACAGCCAGATACTAACGGCGGCGGTAAAGGTGGCGCTACCGGTCAGGGCGCCGCCAGCCATCGCGATCGCCAGCAGGGTGGTTAACAGGCTGCCCACCCAGACGATAAACATCACCGGATTGCGCCATTGCACCATCGGGCTGAGTTTTTTCACGGCATCCAGCAGCGCCTGGCGCACCAGCGTCGGCTCCAGCAGGGCTAATTGTTTGCGACTCATAACAGGGTGCTCCGCATCGCTCAAAGTAAGGTAAAGTGTTCAGCCAGCGGGCCAAGCGCCAGCGCAGGAATAAAGGTCAGGGCGCCCACCAGCAGCACGGTACCGATCAGCAGACCGATAAACAGGGCGTCGTGGGTGGCCAGGGTACCGGGACTGGCTGGTTGAATTTTCTTCACCACCAGCGAGCCGGCGATAGCCATCACCGGAATGATGACGGCGAAGCGGCCGACCAGCATGCAGAACGCCAACAGCAGGTTCCAGAACGGCGTCGCCGCCCCCAGGCCAGCGAAGGCGCTGCCGTTGTTATTGGCTGCCGAGGTGACGGCGTACAGCACCTCGCTAAAGCCGTGTGGCCCGGGGTTGAACATCCCGGCGCGGCCAGCTTCGGTCATCATCGCCAGTGCCGTGCCAAGCAGTACCAGCGTCGGGGTGACCAGAATGGCCAGGGCGATCATTTTCATTTCCCGGACATCGATTTTCTTCCCGAGGTACTCCGGGGTGCGGCCGACCATCAGTCCGGCGATAAACACCGCCAGCATGACGAACAGCAGCATGCCGTACAGGCCCGAGCCGACGCCGCCGAACACGACTTCGCCAATCTGCATCAGCCACATCGGCACCATGCCGCCCAGCGCGGTGAAGGAGTCATGCATGGCGTTGACCGCGCCGCAGGAGGCCGCAGTGGTGATCACCGCGAACAGGCTACTGGCGAGAATACCGAAGCGGCTCTCTTTACCTTCCATATTCAGGCTGCTGTCGGCGCCCAGCGTCAGCAGGTGGGGGTTGCCGCGAGTTTCCGCCCACATCACCACGGCGACGCAGAGGATAAAGATCAGCGTCATTGCCCACAGGATGGCGCGCCCCTGGCGGCGATCGCTCACTACCTCGCCGAAGGCGAAGCACAGTGCTGCCGGGATCAGGAAGATTGCCAGCATCTGCACGAGATTGGTCAGCGCGGTCGGGTTTTCAAACGGGTGAGCGGAGTTGGCGTTAAAGAAACCGCCGCCGTTGGTGCCCAGCAGCTTAATCGCTTCCTGCGAGGCGACAGGCCCCATCGGCAACAGCTGGTGCGCCCCTTCGAGGGTGGTAAAGGGCTGGTAGGCCAGCAGATTCTGCGGCACACCCTGCTGAATAAAGAACAGGGCCACCAGCAGGGAGAGCGGCAGCAGCAGCCACAGGGTAATGCGTGTCAGGTCGACCCAGGCATTGCCAAGGGTGGACATTTTCTGCCGGGCAAAGGCACGGGTCAGGGCGAAGACCACGGCGATCCCGGTGGCGGCAGAGAGGAAATTCTGTACCGTCAGGCCAACCATCTGGCTGAGATAGCTCATGGTGCTTTCGCCGGCGTAAGCCTGCCAGTTGGTATTACTGACAAAGCTGATCGCCGTGTTGAGCGCCAGATCCCACGACAGCCCCGGCAGGTGCTGCGGGTTAAACGGCAGCACGCCCTGGAGCATCAGCAGGGCAAACAGCGCCAGGCCGCCGAGCGCGTTAAACAGCAGGATTGCCAGCAAATACTGCAGCCAGCCCATCTCCTCGGCGCGGATCCCGGCCACGCGCCACAGGACGCGCTCGACCCCGGCCAGGCCGGGAAGCGGGATATCGTTCACCATCCTCGCCAGACACGTCCCCAGCGGGCGCGCCAGCACCAGCAGCACCAGCAGGTAGCTGGCTAATAATAAAAATCCCTGGGCAGCCATCAGAATGCCTCCGCATGTATCAAGGCATAAACCAGATAAGCCAGTAACAGGAACACCAGCCCAACGCCAGTGAGTACGCCTGCAGTCACAATCCACCTCCGGGTGTCTTTTTGATTTACCAGGAGAATAGGAATTACGGCGCAAAGATTTTGCAAAAATCGGCGGGCACGGTGTAAAAAAAGTATAAAAATGGCAAAGGCACAATTTAACTGATGATTAGTATTAATTTAACTTTTTCGTAACTAATTTACGGGGTGAATGTAAATTAAGTATAAATACGTGCTTTTTAGTGGTCGGATGAGTAGTAAAATTACAACCAGAGCGGTATTATTTTGCTCAGACAAACATGATTAATTTTACCGGCGCTGCTTGCCGGCCTGAGAAAGGGGAGAGAAATGATGGCGTTGTACAAAGCTTATCCTGCTCATATTATTTTGCTGCGTCGTGCTTTCGCCGTCGTGGCTGGCGTCGCGGCGCTGCCGGTGATGCTGTTCTGGAAAGATCGCGCCCGCTTCTACAGCTGGCTGCACCGAGTGTGGTCGAAAACCAGCGAGCAGCCGGTGTGGATGGCGCAGGCGGAAAAAGCCGCTCACGATTTCTATTAATCCGCCCTGCTGCGACGCAGAACAATAACCGCCGGTTGCCCCCGGCGGTTTTTTTTCGTCGCTTGTCTACACTCGTTTTCATGCGCCGCAGTGGAATTGGCAGGTGCTTATTTTGCCGGAGCGCGCTATTTTTTCCGGCTTATATCATGAGATGAGTTTTGCTGACGGATATCGAGGAGTTATATGGCCACCCATCTGGTCTGGTTACGCACGGATTTACGCATTCACGATAACCTGGCGCTGGCCGCCGCCTGCCGCGATCCGCAGGCGCAGGTGTTGGCGCTGTATATCGCCACCCCGGGGCAGTGGCGTGAGCATCACCTGGCGCCGCGGCAGGCCGCGTTTATCGCCAGCCATTTGCACAGTCTGCACGCCGCGCTGGCGGAACGGGGCATACCGCTGTGGGTCGAAGAGGCGGACGATTTTACCGCCAGCGTCGAACGGCTGGCCCATTTCTGCCAGCAGCACCAGGTCAGTCACCTGTTCTACAACTATCAGTACGAATTCAATGAACGTCAGCGCGATGCCGCCGTTGAGAACACCTTGCGCGATGTCATTTGCCAGGGCTTTGACGACAGCGTCCTGTTGCCGCCCGGCAGCGTCATGACCGGCGGCGGCGAAATGTATAAAGTTTTCACGCCG
>NZ_PIOG01000239.1:0-1319 GCF_002810545.1 Klebsiella sp. A-Nf5
GTAATTAACTCACCTAGGCGTGAAAATGCCTCTCTAATGAGGGCAGGCTCACCAAAAGAAGCCAACTTTTCATAAAGAGCTTGGCTTTTTTTGCCTACAAAAAGCACACCCAGGCCATATGAATGCAAAAATTCAAAAGATGGATACTGTTGTTGAAGTTCATCCCAAAGCTGCCATACACCAAATCCTCGTTCACGGACATTGGTGTCATGGAACAGGACAACCGCATCATCTGCTAATTTTGATTTCCAGGATTCAAAGTCATGTTTAACAGCTTCATAGGTATGTAAGCCGTCGATATGCAATAAATTAACGCTACCTGCAGAAAAATATTCGTTCGCCTGATCAAAGGTCATGCGCATTAAATTTGAAAATGCAGAGAAATACTGCTGATTCCATGCACTTACATCTCTGAAAACATCTTCACTGTAGCTACCAGCATGCTCATCCCCCTGCCACGTATCAACAGCATAGCATTTGGAACCGGTATTATTTTCCAGGACAGCCTGGCAGATTGCAAAATATGAATTTCCTGAATGCGTACCTAATTCAACAATAGTACCCGGTTTCATTTCCTCAACAAGCCAACTGACAAAGGGGATATGGCCGCACCAGCCAAATGGGAAAGTCAGTTTTCTAGGTCTGGAAAGCATTGATTTATTAATCATAGTCATAAAATAATTACTCTTAATTCACCGAGATACTAATATTTTTCATTGGAATACCGACTAGCCCAGTCACCGTACTGGAAGAATGCGATTTAAAAATTACCGCATCATGTATCCAGTGATGTTGGATATGTTCTTGCTGACTACCTTCAGCTACTGCGACGCAAATACTATATTCACCGACTGGAAGTATAGGCATGTTAAACTCGAAAATGCTATCCATATTGTCATTAGGTTGCATACTGAGTGGTGTATCCATATAAGAAAGGTATGTGTTATCACCAAATAACGTTTGTCCAAGTCGGTCTTTTATATAGAAACCGATTATTGGGCTAAACATACTTTTCAAGCATTTAACACTTATTCTAAGCTTAACTTCTTCCCCACCAACTACCCATGATAAAGGTTCACCGTTTTGATCCTCTAGCCTTACACTATAGATCTCTGCGCCATTCTCACCAAACTGTTTACTTTCATCATTAAAAGAAAACAGTTCTATATCATTACGTAAATTACTAGCATTAATAAAACTAGTACGCATATCTTTATAAGCTACAACCTCGGTAACATCCTTGTTTTGACGCTTGACGGATACATTCCTGTTACTCTGTTTAAATAATGCAGCAAGATAAGCTTCCGAAACATCTTTCG
>NZ_PIOG01000122.1:0-606 GCF_002810545.1 Klebsiella sp. A-Nf5
GCTGCGCATATTAAAAGTCATAAAGAAAAAGCCAGTTTTGCCGCACAATTGGGAGAAAAGCTAAATGGAACAACGGCATGTGTTTCTGCTCTGCGCTTTGAACGTTTGCAAAAGGCGGCCGATCCGGAAATTTTCTGTCAGTTGCTAATTCAGGTGGTGAATATTCGTGGGGCGGAGGGAGTGAATGTCTTGTCTCTGGCCGACAGTATTTTCCTGTGGATGGAAGAATGGCAACGTCGTGAAAATCATGAGCCAGAACATCGAGATCCCTTTAAGCGAAACCGCATCCGCTGGGCTAACGAATATCTTTCAACATCCTATGGCAAATAAGTAACTTAGAGGGATTTAATAATGACCACTTTTATTCAGTTACACTTATTAACGGCATATGCACCCGCTAACCTTAACCGTGACGATTCCGGCAGGCCTAAAACGGCATTTATGGGCGGTGTAGAGCGCCTGCGAGTGTCGTCACAAAGCCTAAAACGTGCCTGGCGCGTTTCGGAAACGTTTGAAGAAGCAATGGATGGTTTCATCGGGAAGCGCACTCGTCGAATTGGAGTGGACTATGTCTATCGTCCAATGATTGCTGCAGATACTGCAGCT
>NZ_PIOG01000236.1:0-1904 GCF_002810545.1 Klebsiella sp. A-Nf5
GCGGCACCTCCGGGGCGGGCAAAACCGGTCTGATTCAGCCCCTCATTCGCAGCGTGCTCGACTCCGGCGGGTTTGCCTGGGTGTTCGACATGGGCGACGGCTACAAGTCCCTGTGTGAAAACATGGGCGGCGTGTATCTCGACGGCGACTCGCTGAAGTTTAATCCGTTCGCCAATATTCTCGACGACGCTAACTTTGACCTGTCCGCCGAGCGTATCCGCGACCAGATGTCGGTGATGGCCAGTCCCAACGGCAACCTGGATGAAGTGCACGAAGGTCTTCTCCTGCAGGCGGTCCGGGCGGCCTGGCTGAGTAAGCGCAACAAGGCGCGTATCGATGATGTGGTGGCCTTTCTCCGGAGCGAGAAAGACAGTGAGGAATACGCCGACTCACCGGGGGTGCGCAGCCGTCTTGATGACATGATTATCCTGCTCGACCAGTACACGGTGAACGGGCTGTACGGGGAGTACTTCAACTCTGATGAGCCGTCCCTGCACGACGATGCCCGGATGGTGGTCCTTGAGCTGGGCGGGCTGGAGTCGCGCCAGTCCCTGCTGGTCGCGGTGATGTTCTCGCTCATCATCTATATCGAAAACCGGATGTACCAGTCCCCGCGCAGCCTGAAAAAACTCAACGTTATCGATGAAGGCTGGCGACTGCTGGACTTCAAAAACGAAAAGGTGGGGACCTTTATCGAGAAGGGCTACCGGACGGCGCGCCGGCATACCGGGGCCTATATCACCATCACCCAGAATATCGTGGATTTCGACTCCCCGACCGCATCGAGCGCTGCACGCGCTGCCTGGGGGAACTCCTCGTACAAGGCCATTCTGAAACAGTCAGCGAAGGAATTTGCCAAGTATAACCAGCTGTACCCGGATCAGTTCAGCAAGCTGGAGAAAGACATGATTAACGGCTTCGGTTCTGCCAAAGAGCAGTGGTTCTCCTCTTTTATGCTGCAGGTGGAAGCGAACTGCTCCTGGCACCGCCTGTTCGTCGACCCGCTCAGCCGGGCGATGTACTCCTCAAAAGGCCCGGATTTTGAGTACATGAAAGCGCGCCGGGAAGAGGGGGGCGATATCCACGATGCGGTGTACGGCCTCGCGTGTCGCAACTTTAAAGAAGAAATGGCTGAGCTTGAATCCCGAATACCGGTGAATGACATGGAGGATAAACAGTGATGAAAAACAACACCGAACAACCGGTCAGTACGACCTCTCATACCTTTCGCCGGATACCCGTCATCGTCGCTCTCGTGCTTTTCGCCCTGGCAACCAGCGCGTTTCTCTCGCGCGTGGTTCTGGAGTACTCCACGCCGCGGGTGGTGGCTTTTGATATGAAGAAAACGCTCGACAGTTTTATGGACAGTGTCAGTCAGAAGCAGCTGACAGAGGCGCAGTCAAAAGCGCTCTCTGATCGGTTTAACGACGCGCTGGAGAAGAGTCTGGCGGAGTATCAGCAGCAGCATCATGTGGTCATTCTGGTTTCACCTGCCGTGGTTCAGGGCGCACCCGATGTGACCCGCAACATCCAGCACGACATTGCCCGCCGGATGAAAGGAGAACAGTAATGATACGACTGAAAGGCTGTCTGCTCGCCGCCTGTCTGTTATCGCCGCTGACTCAGGCGGCTGATCTCGGTACCTGGGGGGATTTATGGCCCGTCCGGGAGCAGGACATGCTGCAGCTCATCACGCAGCGTCTGCAGTCGCTGCAATCCTCTGGCCAGTGGGACCAGACGATGGACGCGTTTAAGCAGCGGGTTATCGAGAACAGTCAGCGTCCGGCGCCGGTGGAAGGCATTAAGCGTGCGGAGAAATACGAGCAGCGCTGGTTTGATCCCAGCATCCGCCTGACCGAAGACCTGAAGGACAATGAGGGGCGGGTGTTTGCCCGCAAGGGCGA
>NZ_PIOG01000147.1:0-674 GCF_002810545.1 Klebsiella sp. A-Nf5
ACCCTGGCAGCGTACCCGATCCTGCAGGGCGCCACGGATGCACAGGGCTTTATGGCCAGAGTGGATACGGTATTTCAGATGATGGAAAACACGAATAATGGATAATCTCAACAAAATATATTCTTCGATACCCGTACTGGAAAGAAATAAACGCCTGAAGTTATCCCGACAAAAGAGATTCGATGTTTATTATTGTCTTGCTTTTATGTTTGGTTTTGCCGGATTATTTCTGTGGTGGGGAAGTCATGCTTATTTCAATGTGTTCACTGAACTGTTAACTCCGTCGGAAAAACTGGGGTCGGCAAATAACATCATGAATCAGTGGAATGTCCTGATGTATTTCGTTCCCTTTATTCTTTTCTCGCTTTCCATTGGTTGTCTGGCAACGGCTTTACTGGGAGTACTGATTGCCGAACTGGCTTTTTGGTTTGAATATGCCTTTGAAAAAAGCTTCCAGCGATATTTAAACCGTAACCTTCGACGGAAAAATAAAATGAAAGAAGGAGATCCTGATGTTCATCCGTAAACCATTATCGGTGCTTTGTGGGATGTTGCTAGGGGTGTCATTGACGGCGGCTGCAGATGTTAACGGCGACATGAACCAATTCTTCAATAAGCTTGGCTTTGCGTCCAATACCAGCCAGCCGCAGGTCTGGCAGGGACAGGCGGCGGGT
>NZ_PIOG01000116.1:0-1084 GCF_002810545.1 Klebsiella sp. A-Nf5
CGTTCGCCCAGCTGGCGATAGCAAAAGGCATCCTGGCAGGGAAGTTGATTTTGTCGGTGGCTGCTACCCATGACCGACGCTGCGTATACGCGCCAGTTCATCGTATCAGACCGAAATTTCGGACCAGCTATCCGTCGGCGGTAGCTGTGCTTTACCGCCCGGTGTCGACTGCGACACCACCTGCATACTGGCGCTGAGCCAGAGGAACAGCTCGCGGAACTGCAATCCCTTCAGCTGCTTCACGCCGTTAATGCCGCTACGACTGAACTGCCCCATCGACTCAGTTGCTTCGTGTCCTACGCTAATCGGAAACACAGCGACTTTATTTGCCGCCTGCGCATCACGGCACGCCTGCGCTGCCGCCTGCCAGTTGTCGGTGGGCTCGCCATCCGACATTAAAAACAGCCATGGTCGGGTATAGGGGACGCCAGCCGCTTTCAGGCGCTGTTTTTCCGCTTCAATTTCGCCCAGCGCCAGGCTAACAGCCTGCCCGGTGGGCGTCAGGCCACTGGCCTCAAGCTCGGGGGCGATGAAGTCCATCGCATCACACCAGTCGCCATACAGCTCGCATTCATCATAGCCGCCGTATTTAATCACCAGCAGGCGAACGCGCTTAGCGGCGATGACATCCTGCTTAAGCTCTTCCTCCAGCAGCTGTAGCCCCTGATTCAGTTGGGCGATGGGCTGGCCCTGCATGCTGCCTGAACAATCGAGGACCAAAATTAACGGTGTACGCTGTTCGCTGTTATCGATAAATGAAACATCTGGAATAAAAGAGGCCATAACAATCCCTGTCGCTGATTTTCTGTACCGGAAGAATAGACAGACTATACAAGCAAGACAAGAAAAACCTTTATATTCATTAAGTTAATTGATTTTGAGTTAATAATTAAAAGAGGGATATATGATAAGTTTTGAAGGTGTTTTGCCTGAATAATGGCAATAAAAAACCCCGCCGGGGCGGGGTTTTCATTACAAGAAAGCGAAAATTATTTGATTTTAGCTTCTTTGTAGATAACGTGCTGACGTACAACCGGATCGTACTTTTTCAGTTCCATTTTTTCCGGTTTGGTACGCTTGTTCT
>NZ_PIOG01000118.1:0-360 GCF_002810545.1 Klebsiella sp. A-Nf5
CGCCAGCGCGCCAGAAAGCGCGATCCCCTGGCCTGCTAATCCCTCGGTAATGTGTAAATCACCCGCGATGGGTGTCAACAGACTGACCGGCATAAACTCTGAGGCAATGAGCACAAATACGCAGAGCGTCATCGCCAGGACGCCGCTCCAGTATGCGCGGGTATTATGTAATCCAGACATTATTTATCTCCGACAAAACAAAGCCGCCTGCAGGCGGCTTTGGGGATGTCTCCGGCACAGGAGAGCTATTGCAGGTTGGTTTTGAAAAATTGCGTGAATGTAGCAAAGGGAATTTTGCCCGCGACGTTGTCATAGAGATCGACGTGGTTTGCGCCAGGGACAATCACCAGCGCTTTCTCT
>NZ_PIOG01000230.1:0-1397 GCF_002810545.1 Klebsiella sp. A-Nf5
GTGAATAATTGCCAGTGCGCATGTGGATGCCGTGTCATAAGCTCCCAATCGGAAAACAGTATAGAGTCATAATATGGGATGGATGATACCCGTAGTACCGGAAAGAAGCCCTCTTCCTAAACCAAATTACAGACGTTGGATTATATTGTTAATTCCCATGTTAACCATAGGTGGACTGTGCGGGCTATTTGCCTTTAATCTTGTCACATATGGTGACGTATTGATATATGGCATATTACCAGCATTACTCCTCTGGTTATGCATCATGGGCGTTGTGATCAATAAATATGAACAATCCGTTGCCTCCTGCCTGGCGTGGAACACTGAAAAAGAGCAAATAAAAGAACACTGGCGGAAATGGAGTCAAAAACAATTAGCAGTAGTTGGCAATATTATTTACACTCCAGATGGCGAAGGAATAGATTCATTACTGGGACCACTTAAGGATATTCCTGCATATCCACAAAAAGCGAGACCTCTCTCTTTTCCATTGCGCAACACTATCACTGCAATAACGAGTAACATCCATCAAAACCTGGAGCATCAGTATCCAGGTTATCGCAACTATTTGCAGACAATTTATATATTACAGTCTAAAAACAAAGAGTGTAAAACAATAGAGCAAGCGGTTCTCTCGCAGTGGGATCTGGTTCCAGAGACAGTCAACTCCATTGAATGCATTGAGTCATTCTATGATAATGAAAATTTCGACGGTTTGGTTTTAGTCATTTGCCTACAACGCTGGTCAGGAGATGCCTCTGGCAAACACAGTGAATTAGTTTCTGGTCAGTTAATTACTTCTTATTCATTTGCAAAACGACATGCCATCCCCGTTATCGCTGGCATAGGTCGAACCATGATATTAGAACCCGAGGGGCTGAAATCGAATTTAAATACACTAGTTGAATACAATCAATTAAATAAAAACAAGTTACAACACATCTGGGTTTCTAATATTAATAATGAACTAATAGAAAACATTATGCAGTATGCTAACCAATACGAATGGGAACTGCCAAGGAGACAGCCGCTGCACATGATTGACCATTCTTTTGGCCCAGGAAGTGAGTTAGCCTTTCCATTATCTCTGGCGATATTAACTGAAGCCACCAGGAAAATGAGCAAAGAACAGTTGGTTATTTGTCAAACATCACAAAAAATTGAAACAAAGTGGCTTTGTTTAATTACACCAGGCCACTATTTTGAGCGTGAGGAAAAATAATGCATACTGCGCGCTATGGTTTCTGGGGCTATCTTCTTCTTATTATAGGGCTGGCAGGAATTTGTGCCTTATTGATTTTCATTAATCAGGATTTGTTGGCAAGGAGAGGAGTATCCGCCCAACAGGCGTGGTCACTATGGGGAGGGATATTTGCAATCCTGTTATTCGGACTGGT
>NZ_PIOG01000080.1:0-697 GCF_002810545.1 Klebsiella sp. A-Nf5
ACCAGACTTACGTGGCGCCTGGGGCATTTGAAATCACCGATATGTATCCAAGCGGCGGTAGCGGCGACCTTTACGTTACCGTAGAAGAGTCGGACGGTTCCAAACAAGAGTTTGTCGTGCCGTTCGCCACCCTGCCGGTAATGGTGCGTGAAAATCAACTGGAGTATGAGATTACTTCCGGTAAATATCGTCCTTACGATGGCGGAGTTGATGAGACCCCCTTTACCCAGGCCACCGCGACTTACGGCGTCTCCAGCAGCCTGACGCTTTATGGTGGCATGCAGGCGGCCTCGCGCTACCAGGCCCTATCGACAGGTCTTGGCTATAACCTGGGCGAGCTCGGTGCCGCCTCAGCAGACGTCACCCAGGCTTGGTCGAAAAAGAAAGACGATGAGAAGACCTCAGGACAGTCCTGGCGGGTACGTTACGGGAAAAATATTGTTGAAACTGGCACTAACGTCACCATCGCGGGCTACCGCTATTCCACCCGCGGATTTAATACCCTCTCCGAGGTACTGGATAGCTACTCTAATGACGGCAACTATAGCCCACGCTCGCTGCGTAACCGCACCAACCTGACGGTGAACCAAAGCCTGGGTAAAGGCCTGGGTAGTCTGTCCGTTAGCGGGTTAATTGAAGATTACTGGGACGATAAGCGTACCAACAAATCGATCAGCGTGGGGTACAACGGCGGTTT
>NZ_PIOG01000057.1:0-1146 GCF_002810545.1 Klebsiella sp. A-Nf5
TTCGGCGGAGCTTACCGCGTCTTTTCGCGGTAAGCGGAGTGTGGCTCGACGACTGGACAGCGCAGCTGGCCGGGAGCCGAAGGTGTCCAGTGTGGGTGTGCTTTTAAGCCTTTTCAGTTTTAAAAAGGGACACAGCAGGAAAGAAAGCCATCACAGGAAGGAACGGAGGAGTATCAGAACAAAAGCCCGCAGGGAAATCACGGGCTGATCCAACGGGCGAATCGAGATAGGTCAATATATGCAACATACAGCTCAATAACCGGGCCGGATGTTATGATCCGCGTCACAAAATTAACACTACCACATATAGGGATTTATAAATTCCTGAAACTGCAGTTGTCCGGATCACAGACAGGTCAGGAGCTTACTTATCGTTGTTTTCACTCAGGTTATTCGTTTCAAATGCGACAAGAAATGTTTTCATCCCGGCACAAAAAGCATTGAATTCTTCCGGCGTGACCTCTGCGGATCGGTTTATTCTGGCTCCGCGAAGATGAGAATTGCCGGATGCATTTTTTTCCGCCCCGGCACTGCGGATTATCGAGTCGGCCCGGCTTTTAGAACATGGGACACCGCCCAGGCTGATAATTTGTGCAACATCATTCCTGTTGAGGCAGCCAATCGCCCCGGCAATCATCTTTAGATTAGCGGTAAGTTGTCTTCTGGAAAGGACGTCACTCATCGGTATGACCTTCTTCAGCGCTCGAGCCGCTCGACGGTAGCCAGCAGTTGTGGATAGGTCGCTGAAAGGCACTTTTCATACAGCGATTCAGCCGCGGGGATACCCTCCAGATAGTAATCCGAGTCCCGGATTTCCTGAGCCAGATATTCAATAAAGGCGGGTTCCACAACGGAGCCATTCAGCACATTAAGCAGAACCTGTGTTTCTTCGGCATCGAGAGGAAGGGCACAGGCGCGAACCAGATGCGCATAGCGATCAAAGATATTATTCAGCCGTTCAGTCACCCCTTCCCTGTGGGAGTTCAGATGAGCTCGCAGCTTAGGCGAAGGCGTGAAAGAGGGGTTGCGGGAAATCTCTTTTTTCATGGGTTATCCTCAGAATACTGGCCCGACATCATTAAGAATTTACGCCGTTCCTCCATGTACTGGCGGTACCATTTACGGGCAACACTGGCCAGATCGTCC
>NZ_PIOG01000142.1:0-1096 GCF_002810545.1 Klebsiella sp. A-Nf5
CACAACGATTCTGTAGGCGGTATTGATTTCTGAAAAGAAGGGCCGGAATCCAAAACTTGTTGATAAGTTGGGTAACACATTGATTGTCATAGATTTTTTTTGTGGTTGTGGTGGGGCTAGCGAAGGGCTGCGTCAAGCTGGTTTTGACGTTGAGCTTGGTATTGACATCGACGCACAAGCCTCTGAGACCTATAAAGCCAATTTCCCCGATGCTACTTTCATTTTTGATGATATAAGAAATGTAAGTGTTGAAAAAGTGGCAAATTCTATTGCATTCAAAAGTGCAAATGGTTTACTTCTCAGCGCATGTGCTCCATGTCAGCCATTTTCGCAACAAAATAAATATAAAAATGAGGATGATGAAAGAATCTCTCTACTTGATGAAACTCATCGCTTTGTATCAACACTCTTACCAGAATATATTATGCTTGAAAATGTTCCGGGAATCCAAAAGATTGATGGAAGCAAAGAAAGTCCATTTACAAGATTTATTTCATTGCTAGATAGCTTGGATTATAAATATGTTTATTTTGTAGCTAATGCTGAAAAGTATGGAGTTCCGCAACGAAGAAAGCGCTTTGTATTGTTGGCCAGTTTACTAGGGCCGATTACAATACCTGAACAAACACATGATACTGATAATTCACCAGTAAGAACGGTAAGAGATTTTATTGAAGAATATCCTAGGCTTGAAGCCGGTGAAGTTGATAAAAATGATGAGTTACATCGTGCAGCTGAACTGACAGAACTTAACCTAAAAAGAATAAAAAATACACCTGAAGGTGGTGATCGTAGAAACTGGCCCTTGGAGTTAATTAATGAGTGTCATAAAAGTTATACAGGTCATACTGATACCTACGGTCGAATGTCATGGGATAAACCTGCACCAACATTAACTACTAAATGCAATAGTTATTCAAATGGTAGATTTGGTCATCCAGATGTTTCACAACATAGAGCTATAAGCATTAGAGAGGCATCAAGATTACAAACTTTTCCGGCTGATTACATTTTTAAAGGTGCATTCAATGCTATGGCTAAACAAATTGGCAATGCTGTACCTTGTGAGTTAGCTCGTCAATTTGGACTCCATTTT
>NZ_PIOG01000093.1:0-1358 GCF_002810545.1 Klebsiella sp. A-Nf5
GAACGCTACATGTAAAACCATACCGCCCCATGAAAATGCCCATATCTTATTTATAGGCAGAAACGGTGTGTTCTGCCTATAGATAGGCAGGTTTGACGTGTTCTGGATATGTATAGGCACATAAGGTTTGATAACTCTTAGAGTTAACTTGCTGCGCTGGGAGGGATTGGGTATCTCAGGTCGATTTGTGGCGCATCGCTTAGAAGCCGGCCAGATTTTGCCATAAGGTATCCGGCGATTTCTTCAGGCGTCAAATCAACATGAATCATGTCTTAATCCTGGAACCATTCATTAGGCCAGTAGATAAGGTCGGACGGATTGGCATCAAAGTTTTTCTGCAGCAATTATTGTCTGGAATAAAATCTTGTTGGGATAGGCTTTTAGTCTCATTAGTAACTTTTCTTAGATAAGTTACTAATGGGACTAACGCATCATTAGTAACTTTTTCCAAAAAAATTACTAATGAGTTCACTACGCTCCCTATCCCTTCATTAGTAACTTTTTCATAAATAGTTACTTATGTATAAGGGTAACTAAAGCGCAGTTTGATGACAGATGCCAACGGGCTTCCTCTGTCGCTGGTCGCCGCCGCAGCGAACACGCATGACATCAAACTGGTTGCGGATACATTCAAAACCCTCCGGACGGGTCATACAGGACAAAAACTCAGACGCTGCCCGGAAAAAGATTACGAAGCAGACCGGTTGAGTCGCCGCGTCGAGCCGCATATACAGTCCAGTAATGAGGGACACAAGGGTTTCAAAGCCTATCATTAGGTCGTCGATAGGACTAATATTTAGAGAAGACAAAATACCCACCAGCCCACGGCGATGATTTCGGTCATCCGTAGTGATGTAATCATATAGGAAAAACTACCCTGTCCTTAAGGTGCCATACATTGGCTGTATTTTTCTGCACATTCATTTTCTTGCGACATATAGGAGTTCGGTAGTGGCAAAGCTTCTCACACTCGAAGAGTGGGCTTCTAGAACATATGAAACCCCTCCGTCATTATCATCACTTCGCCGCTGGGCTAGAGAAGGTAGGATTTACCCAGCGCCAGAACTTCATGGAAAAACTTACAGAGTTCACCCTGATGCTGTATACGTCGACATAAGCAAAAAGGATGTAGTACCTAACAGGTCGATAGATACCATAACGTCAAAAGGAACCTTGGTAGAGAGAGTTCGCGCAATGGAGCAAAAACAAGCAAAGAAGAGGCGGTAAACTCTAGCAAGTAAAGAGAGTCAATGCGCCCGCATCTTCTTACCCATAGGTACATGTGTCTTGTTTGGCTATGAACTGGCCGATGCCAAATAATTTGCCGATAGGGGCATGTAGTCTATTTCTGCGTCCAT
>NZ_PIOG01000158.1:0-930 GCF_002810545.1 Klebsiella sp. A-Nf5
TGCGGAGAACGACAACAGACCAGAAATCACATCACCCACACTTCCACCTCTCAAGATGAACGAAAGGAAAAGCGCACACGCCATCACTCCATACACAGAGAAGAACTATCCCCACAACGAAGAATACAGACCAGAGGAAAACCACAAGACAACCACCTCTACAACATCTGCAAAATCACTTACTGGCAGAGAGAAGAAAGTCGCCTTTTCTCCCATACGAATGGTCACCGTATAGAGCGTTAATAAGAGATATACGAGCCCCTCATAAGAGAGGTTATTCGAGTCAGGAAAGAGCACAAATATAAGAGAGAGGGGATGGAGGGGGATCGCTCCCTTTCCCGTATTTATTCAAGTCATGATTTTATCCCCCGTAACATCCCTGCGGTCGAACGAGTGAAAGGGCCACCGCGAAAATCCATAGGGATCGTCCCGCAGGGAAAAGGCTGGCTGCCTGAGTAGAAACGGCTGGAGGTTTTTCGGGAAACGGCTGGGTTCCCGTCATGGAAAGGGTGTGTGCCGGTATAGAGACAAAATGCCGCGGGGACGGCTGATTCTGTGGCGGTACACCCTTTGGTGCGCGGGTGGCTTTCTTCCCTCTGCGCGCAGCTGATGATACGTATTCTGCCAGAGCGTTCGAGGGTCACAAGCTGTTTCAGTAGGTTTTTGGGAAGAGGAAAATACTGCCCACCAGCCCTGTGGTGCGCGTTGAGAAGAATAATGTAAAAAGTGCTCCCGATACACTCCCGGATACTCACTGCTTTTCCAGTTATTCCCGATACAAAATGCTTTTTCGCCTATGTCTTATTGCGATAATAACACCAACAAGAAAACAACGTGTTTAGACAAAGGAGAAAAACATGTACAAGCATTTGAACATCAGCATCACCCTTTGCGGAGAAGAGACGTGTACTGACGAACTCCAGATCTCTC
>NZ_PIOG01000209.1:0-538 GCF_002810545.1 Klebsiella sp. A-Nf5
AATAATATAAGTAAAAGTAGGTTTTTGAAAAGGATTTATTTTTACATAAAATCTGGTGTTTACCATCAATATAAACTCGGTACATTATCAACCATAATTTACGTTTGTGTTGGGAAAATGTAGTAAGGTGCTATGTGAATATACTAGCTTCGCTTGTTCTTTATAAACATTCTTTTCAAGAAATTGAGCTTACGCTTGATTCGTTATTAAATGAAAAGAATATCGATAAACTAGTTATAGTGGATAATGGTTCTTTTTGTACCTGGTTGGATGATTATAAGCACGATAAAGTTGATGTCATAAGATTACCTGATAATGAAGGTTTTGGCGCAGGGCATAATAAAGTATTTGAACATTATAAAAACCAATGTAGTTATTTTTTGATTTGTAATCCTGACATTTACTATGCTCAGGGCGAGGTTGATAAACTGTTTTCCTTTTGTAAGGAAAATTCGGTCGACCTTTCAGTTCCTAAAATCATATATCCAAATGGTGCATTACAATATGCGACAAAGCTATTGCCGGCACCATTTCAACT
>NZ_PIOG01000206.1:0-1094 GCF_002810545.1 Klebsiella sp. A-Nf5
GAAACCAGGTGAAGCCCAAAAAACAAGTGGTTGCCGCCACCATGAAAGACGTCGCTCTCAAAGCAAACGTTTCCACGGCAACCGGCAAGGTGCGCCTCGGCGGCCTGATCTGTAACTCGCGCAAAACCGGCAGCGCTGGCCCGCATCCGCGCGCAGTTTGGTCTCGATGAGCCACTATGGGTACAGTACGGCTTTTTTCTGCGCAACCTGCTGCAAGGAGAACTGGGGAAGTCGATTGTGTATCGCGTGGATACTCTGAAGCTGATTGGTTCGCGTCTTGAGCCAACGCTGTGGCTGGTACTGGGCAGTGTCCTGTTGGCCATTGCCTTGACGGTGCCGCTAGCGGCGATTGCTGCACGCCAGCGTGGACGTCTCGCCGATCGGCTGATTCGTCTTTTTACCACCGCCGGGCTGGGGTTTCCGGCGTTCTGGCTCGGTATCATGCTGATTCTGCTGTTCAGCATTGTGCTTGGCTGGTTCCCGGTTTCCGGCTACGGCAGCGATTTTTTAGACCAGTTACGCCATATGGTTCTGCCGTGCCTGACCGTGGCGCTGGCGCTTTCAGCGGTATTGATTCGTAACCTGCGCGCCAGCCTGCTGATGGAGATGAATAGTGACTATGTCGTGGCGGCACGAGCGCGCGGGCAACGGGAAAGACGCATCTTCTGGCGACATGTGCTGCCCAATTCGCTGGTGCCAACCATCAATCTTCTGGCCGTGAATATCGGTTGGTTAATCGGCAGTACGGTGGTTATCGAAAGCGTGTTTGCCATCCCTGGCCTCGGACAACTACTGGTAAAGGCGATTTTTAGCCGCGACTACATGGTGGTTCAGGGCGTAGTCATGGTCTTTGCCCTTGCCACCGTGGCGGTCAGCCTGCTGGCGGACATTCTGACCGTGGCTCTGGACCCGAGGATAAAGCTATGAAGGTAACGGCGACGTTTTCCCGTCTGCGTCAGCGGATTATTCCGCGCCAGCAGGCGCTATATGCCGGGCTGACCATTGTCGGATTGTGGCTGTTGGTGGCCTGCCTGGCACCATGGATAGCGCCGTTTGATCCGATTGCTCAGGACGTATCCTCCAGCCTGCTGTCG
>NZ_PIOG01000259.1:0-645 GCF_002810545.1 Klebsiella sp. A-Nf5
GGCGCAACCCGCGATGCCAAGCTGCAACGGATTATGGATTTCATCACCACCGCCGAACGGGCCGATGAAAACGTGGCCGTCCGTTTACCCGGCCATGAGTTTACCCGCCTGCTGGAAGAGAATCGTCGCGACGGTATCACCGTCGATGACAGCGTCTGGGCGAAAATTCAGGCGCTGTAAGGAGTTAAGCCATGATCTTTGGACATATCACGCAGCCTAATCCGTGTCGGTTGCCTGCGGCAATTGAGCGAGCCCTGGATTTCCTGCGCAGCACCGATTTCAGCAAACTGGTCCCCGGCGTCGTGGAGATCGACGGCAAAAATATCTTCGCGCAGATTATCGACTTAACCACTCGCGAAGTTGCCGAAAATCGCCCGGAAGTGCATCGCCGCTATCTGGATATCCAATTTCTGGCCTGGGGCGAAGAGAAAATAGGTTTCGCTATTGATAACGGTAATAACGCCATTAGCGAATCGCTATTAGCACAGCGCGATATTATTTTCTTTCACGGTTGCGAACATGAATCGTTCCTTGAAATGATCCCGGGAAGCTACGTCATATTTTTCCCACAGGATGTTCATCGCCCCGGATGCCATAAGTCGGTCGCCACGCCGATCAGAAAAATCGTGGTTAAAGTGGCCATCG
>NZ_PIOG01000184.1:0-98718 GCF_002810545.1 Klebsiella sp. A-Nf5
CGATGACGGCTATCCAGACTGCGCTCATTACAACTTCACCAAACCACTAAAGCCCATAAAGGCCAGAGACATTAAACCGGCGGTAATCAATGCGATGGCATTACCACGAAACGGCGCGGGCACATCGGCCACTACCAGGCGCTCGCGGATCGCCGCGAACAGCACCATCACCAGCGAGAAACCGACGGCGGCGGCAAAGCCGTACAGCGCGGACTGCAGGAAATTGTGTCCCAGATTGATATTCAGCAGCGCCACCCCGAGAACCGCACAGTTGGTGGTGATCAGCGGCAGAAAGATCCCCAACAGGCGATAGAGCGCCGGGCTGGTTTTACGCACCACCATTTCAGTGAACTGGACCACCACGGCGATGACCAGAATAAAGGCCAGCGTGCGTAAATAAACCAGATTTAACGGGATAAGGATCCAGGTATCAATCAGCCAGGCACAAATAGAGGCCAGCGTCATCACGAAGGTGGTGGCAAGCCCCATCCCCATTGCGGTTTCCAGCTTTTTGGAAACCCCCATAAACGGGCACAGGCCAAGAAACTTCACCAGAACGAAGTTATTGACAAGGACAGTACCAATAAAGAGCAGTAAATAATCAGCCATCATGCGACCTGAAACGAAAAAAAGCCGCTTATTATCGAATAAAACGATACCGGCGACAACAGGTTAAATGTGGGGTTATTACGGATGAACAAAGGTCCGTTTTACCCGCTGTGAACGGCGAAAATAGGGCGCCAGGAGCGCGGCAGCCAACAATGGAAACAGCAGCTGACGCAAAGCAAGAACATCCGAGACGGGAGAGAAGGCAAAAGTCTTTATCGCCAGCAGCAGAGTGATGAGCAACCAGATAATATAGTGCTTAGGGACCAGCGAGCGCCGCTTGAAGAACGCGATAGTCAGCCAAAGCGTGTAATACCACATGGCGACAGCAAACAGCAGTGAAGCGAGCCACAGTACCATATGTCCGGTGCTCATAGCGCGCAGCAGGGCATACGTCTGCGTCGACATGAGGGCATTGGCAAAAAACAGCAGCGATAAGGAGGCGCTCAGCAGCGCCACCAGCAACCAGGCCAGCGGTGCCAGCAGCCATCCGCCGATGCGTTCTGCAGATTGAGACGTCATGTTACTCCCCTATTCAACGCCAGTAATGAAAATCAGGCCGGGAAGTATAAGCAACTGGCGTGAAGGATGACAGCCTTACTGCACGAATCGCCAAACGGATTTAGGCACCTGGCCCACATCGAACAATTTACCGCCGGAGACCAGCTCTGCCCGGCGGTGGTCGGCCGCACGATACATATTCACGATCTCTTCGGTGTCGGTCAGGGAGTAGTTAAGGTGATCAAATAGTTTTTCAAGACTTTCGAGCGAACTGATTTTGCGGAATTTTAATAAATAGTCCAGAACGGTCATTTTCGTATCCATTTTATAATCGGAATAATTATGTTGAATATTATCAGCATTCACTAAACCTACTCTCAACCAACGGCGCCTTCTGAATGGGGCCGGGTGGAATGATTCAGGTTATATAAACCCATGACAAGGGGCGAGAGCCGACCTTGAAGAGCAGGGAGAAGTTTAAGAATATTCTAAAACCAGACCGGGCGCCGAATGGCGCCCGCAAGTGAAGATTAACGCTGTTCGCCGTGACTGGCAATAACAGATTTGTACCAATAAAAACTCTTCTTTCGTTTGCGAGCCAGATTTTGCTGGTGATCGACATAGACAAAGCCGTACTGCTTTTGATACCCGTTAAGCCAGCTCAGCAGATCGATAAACGACCAGGGATAATAGCCGCGCACATCCGCCCCTAGCGCCAGCGCCTTTTCCACGGCGCCAATATGGCTGCTCAGGTAGTCGATTCGCGGGTCGTCGACCACTTCACCGGCAATAATCGGGTCTTTCGCCCCCAGGCCATTTTCGGTGATATAGATCGGGATATCGCCATAGCGTTCCTTGATCATCATAATGCCGTCCGTCAGCCCCTGCGGCCAGATTTCCCATCCCCATTCGGTATAGGTGCTCTGCGGATTACGCGCGAAATAGAACAACCCCTCCACGCCAGATTCGCCACCGGTGGGGATGTCGGGCGGCTGGGCGGACACCGTTTCCCGGCGATAGTAATTCAGCCCAATAAAGTCACAGCGGTTCTCGCGCAGCAGTGCGTCATCGTCCGGGGAAAAGCGCGGTACCCCCCACAGAGCCTGGGTCTGCGCCAGCAGAGCAGCTGGATAGGTGCCTTTCAGTACCGGGTCGTAAAGCCAGTGAGTATGGATGGCGTCAGCCAGTTCGGTGGCCTTTTTGTCTGCCTCACTGTCGGTGAGCGGAGTATGCGGCTGTAGCACATTGACGAAGCCAATCTCGCCCGCCACGCCACTCTCGCGGAGCGCCTTCACCGCCAGCGCATGGGCGATAAACACGTGGTGGCAGGCCTGAATGGCACGCGCTGGATCGCGGACCGCCGGGGGATGCAGACCGTTGATGTAGCCGTGGCCAATGAACACGATGGTTTCGTTAAAGGTCGCCCACAGCTTCACCCGTGAACCAAAGCGCGCATAGCACAGGCGGGCGTACTCGGCGAAGGCCTCGGCGGTACTACGTGCTTCCCAGCCGCCCTCATCCTGCAGGGCCTGCGGCAGGTCCCAGTGATAGAGGGTGATCATCGGCTCAATATTGTGCGCCAGCAGTTCGTCGATCAGATCGCTGTAAAACTGTACTCCCGCTTCATTCACTTCACCGCGCCCGTTGGGCATCAGTCGGGGCCAGGAGATAGAGAATCGATAACTTTGCAGGCCCATTTCGGCCATTAACGCGACGTCTTCGCGAAAACGGTGATAGTGGTCGACCGCGACATCGCCGGTGGTGCCTTCAAAGGTGGTACCCGGCAAGTGAGAGTAGATATCCCAGATTGACGGTCCTTTGCCGTCTGCGTCGTGCCCACCTTCAACCTGATACGCTGCGGTAGCGGCACCCCATAAAAAATTGTGCGGAAAAGCGGCCATGAATAAGCTCCCTGTCTGATGATAAAGGGAGTGTAATAAAAGCGATGATAACTGTGCAACCGGTTTCTGAAACCGGTTGCACAGTTGCGAGGCGGGTCACTGTTTTACGGCGGCGCTACTTTGTCTGCACCACATCCGCTGGCGGTGGGGCCTGATAGTTATCAATATGGTGCGCGATAACCAAAAGCAGTGCGGAAATACCAAAAACAATCCAGCCAATAAGTTCTACAATACGGGTAAAAACAGTCGTCATAACACATCAATATCCTTTGAACACAGCGTAAAATGTTACTCCATGGTCAGCAGATCACAAGGGGTATCTGTCTGATTTTGCACATGTGCGGGAAAAAATCAGGGTGTTAAATGATAAAATTTGCTCACTATTTGTAAGATTATTCTCATCAACATGATATTGACATCAGCTGAATAAGTGAGGCGGTAACATGAGTGACGCGATCCGGGTAGGGCTATTAGGTTACGGTTACGCCAGCAAAACGTTTCACGCGCCGCTGATCGGCGGCACGCCGGGCATGGCGTTGACGATGGTCTCCAGCAGCGAGGCCGGCAAAGTCCATGCCGACTGGCCAGGGGTCAGGGTGGTGAGTGCGGCAAAGGACTTGCTCAACGATCCTGATATTGATCTGGTGGTCATCGCCACCCCGAACGATACCCACTTTCCGCTGGCGAAAGCGGCGCTGGAAGCGGGCAAGCATGTGGTAGTGGATAAACCTTTTACCGTGACACTGTCACAAGCACGCGAGCTGGAGGGGCTGGCGAAGCATTGTGGCCGGGTGCTGTCGGTGTTTCATAACCGCCGCTGGGACAGTGATTTCTTAACCGTCAGGGCACTGATTAACGAAGGTCAACTGGGGGAAGTGTGTTACTTCGAGTCGCATTTCGATCGCTTCCGCCCCCAGGTGCGCCAGCGCTGGCGGGAACAGGGAGGCCCCGGAAGTGGGATTTGGTATGATCTGGGGCCGCATCTGCTCGATCAGGCGGTGGTGCTCTTTGGCCTGCCGGTGAGTATCACGGTCGATCTCGCTCAACTTCGCCCCGGCGCGCAATCCACCGACTATTTTCACGCCGTGCTGGCCTATCCCCAGAGGCGGGTGGTGCTGCATGGCACATTGCTCGCTGCGGCGGAGAGCGCGCGCTTTATCGTCCACGGCTCGCGGGCCAGCTATATTAAGTATGGCCTTGATCCCCAGGAGGAACGGCTAAAAAACGGTGAACGACTGCCGCAGGAGGACTGGGGGTATGATATGCGCGACGGTACTCTGACCCGCGCCGAGGGCGACGAACGAAGCGAGGAGACATGGCTGACGCTGCCGGGCAATTATCCCGCCTATTATGCCGCCATTCGCGATGCGCTTAACGGGGAGGGAGAAAACCCGGTCCCGGCCAGCGAGGCGATTCAGATCATGACGTTGATTGAGCTGGGTATCGAGTCGGCCAGACATCGCGCCACGCTCAGCCTGGTGTGAGGGGAAGCCCGGCAGCGCGGCCGCCGGGCCGATGATCAACCTTTCGCCACCCGCTGAATAAGAGCGGCTTTTTCCTGTTCGCTCAGAAACGCCTGGGTCAGACCGTTGATCTGCGCCTGACGGATCTGCTCCCGGCTCAGGCCCGCCGCCGGCGCCGCCACGGTGTACTCGTGAATAATATCGACGCCCTGCACCGCCGGATCGTCAGTGTTGAGGCTCGCCAGCACGCCGTGCTCAAGGAACTGCTTCAGCGGATGTTGGGCCAGCGAAGCCACGGTGCTGGTTTGCACATTCGAGGTCAGGCACGATTCAATGCCGATCTGATGTTCGGCCAGGTAGTCCATCAGGGCCGGATCCTCTACCGCTTTGACCCCATGACCGATACGCTCCGCGCCCAGCTCGCGGATGGCCTGCCAGATACTTTCCGGTCCGGCCGCTTCGCCAGCGTGGACGGTAATATGCCAGCCAGCGTCGCGGGCCTGATTAAAATGGTTGAGGAACAGCGCGCCCGGGAAGCCCAGCTCATCACCGGCCAGATCCAGCGCGGTGATGCCCTCGCGGTGGGCGAGCAGCGCCGCCAGCTCTTCCTGACAGGCCGCTTCACCGAAGGTGCGGCTCAGAATGCCGATCAGGCGGGCGTCGACCTGAAAATCGCGGCTGCCTTCACGCACGCCCGCGATCACTGCCTCTACCACGCCGTCGACGGGAAGCTGGTGGGTCATCGCCATATAGCGGGGAGAGAAGCGCAGCTCAACGTAGTGCAGACCATTGCGCGCGGCGTCTTCGACGTTCTCGTATGCCACGCGACGGCAGGCTTCCAGTGAAGCAAGGACTTTAACCCCCCAGTCGAGCTTGGCGAGAAAACTGACCAGATCGGGCTCGAGGCTGGTGACCTGGACGTGGGGACGCAGCGTGTCGAGGGTGGAAGCGGGAAGGGCGATATTAAACTCGCGGCCAAGATCGAGGATGGTTTGGGCCCGGATGTTACCGTCAAGGTGGCGGTGAATGTCGGTTAATGGCAATGAAGAATCAATCATGGTCGCACTCTTTTTTTAGTTAAAGTGCACGTCATTATACAACATGTACATAACTGTTTAAAAGCATTGAAAAAATCCATTCGATACAAACAGCTGGGGGCACTCAGGTCATTTTTCCGCTCTTTTCGCTGCGCCATTTAAAACAGCGAACGACGTTCATGATTGACGCGATCCTGACCAGACCAGAAAAGCGCACGCGCTGACCGCGGCGCCGGCAAGGCAGACCGCCTGCCATCCCCAATGGGAATAAAGTTGCGTGGCGACGATAGCGCCTGCCGCACTGCCCAGCGAATAAAAACACATATAAGCCCCAACAAGGCGGCTTGCCGCTGCAGGCCTGGCGGCAATAATCAGGCTCTGGTTGGTGACATGCACGGCCTGCACCGCAAAGTCCAGTGCGATAACACCCACTATTAGCCATAGCAGAGAGGTTTCGGCAAAGGCGATAGGCAGCCATGAGAGCGCCAGCAGCGCCAGCGCCAGGCCGGTCGAGCGCTGCGCCCATCCCTGGTCAGCCCACTTGCCCGCCCTTGAGGCGGCCAGCACGCCAGCGATGCCGGCCAGGCCAAACATCCCTGTCTGGGTGTGCGACAGGGAAAGGGCGGTGAGCGGCATGACCATGGTTGTCCACAGCATACTGAAAGCGGCGAAGATCAGTAGCGCCAGGATCCCGCGCTTTCTCAATTGCGGTTCAGTGGTATACAGCTGAAAAACTGACTTCAGTAAGGAAAGGTAAGTGGGCTTTTGCGACTGCGGCGTGGGCGAAGGCATGACTTTCCAGATGACGCCGGCAATCAACAACATCAGACAGGCAGCCGTGAGATAAACGGCTCGCCAGCCGGCGATATCAGCGATCGCGCCTGATATAAAACGAGACAACAGAATGCCTGAAACAATTCCGCTGGTCAGGGTACCCACCGCCTGGCCCCGTTTCTGCGGCGTCGCCAGTATCGCCACCCATGCCACCATCAGCTGCACCACCACCGCCATCAGGCCGACGATCAGCATGGCACCCAGCAGGATCGCGATATTAGGGGATAACCCTGCCACGACTAACGCCGCCACCGACAGCAACAGCTGAGTCATCATCACGTGTTTACGGTTCAAACCGTCCCCGAGCGGAACCAGGAACAGCAAGCCGATGGCATAGCCCACCTGTGTCGCGGTGATGACGCTGCCCATCATGCCGGGCGACACCTTCAGGCTGACCGCCATCGAGTCGAGTAACGGCTGAGCTGAATAAACGTTGGCTACCGCCAGCGCGCAGGTCAGTGAAAACAGCGCCGTTATCCCCGCGGTCAGCATCGTGGCAGGGGCGGAGGCGGTCGGGATCTCGTGCTCGGTACACAAACTTGCCTTGCATTTCATAAGAGGCCTGCACTCTGGTTGCTTTTTAAAACTAGTGTGCCTATAAAATTAGCCATAGTGGTTTTCTTTTGCAACTGCTACGTGTGAAGATTAAGCTGGCATCAGTAGACTGATTGACGGAGAGCATGCAGATGGCGAAACAGGAATCACTCAGAACCAGTGAATGTCCGGTGGCAAGGACGCTGGAATCAATTGGTGAGCGCTGGTGCCTGATGATTATTCGCGAGGCATTTGATGATGTGCGGCGATTCAGCGAGTTTCAAAAGAATCTAGGGCTGGCCAAAAATATCCTTGCCTCGCGGCTGAAGCACCTGGTTGATATCGGTATTTTCGCGATTTTACCGGCATCGGATGGCAGCGCCTACAAGGAATACGTCCTGACTGAAAAGGGGCGATCTGTGTTTCCCATTGTTGTGGCGATGCGGCAATGGGGAGAGCGTTATATGTTTGATTACGGGGAAACCTATTCTGTCCTGCTGGATAACGAACACGGTCAGCCGCTTCAGTATCTGGATGTGCGTTCCGCTCAGGGGGAGAAACTGCAACCTGGCGACTGCCATCGCCGGCGCGTTGTGTCGGATATCAGCGGTGAATGAAGGCCTGAAGAGGGGCGCGGTGCGGTGGGAATCGGTTCGATGACATCGCGCCCCGGCCGTACAGCGAAAAGCGGACATACTAGCGTTCGGCAACCTTCGTTTCAGGTAAATCTATGATAACCAGTGTGCCAAAGCTGCCTGTTTCCACAATATGAGGAATACCTGCTTTGGCGACATAAAGCTGGCCAGGCGTGACAGAGATTTTTTCTCCTTTCACATTCAGCTCCAGACGTCCGTCAATGACCAGTAATCCCTCGTCATACTCATGCACTTCTTCGCTTAATGAGCGTTCATCCATTCGTAAAACTTTGAGATTCGCTGTGCCAATGCGGCCTAATACTTGTGAGTGCCAGGCTTCCGGTAACACCTGTGCTTCTGCGCTAAGGTCATAAAGCGACATAACGTCATTCCCTTTGATGTTCGTTTTAGGCACTTATGTCATAGAAATGCTCTGCCGTCCTATAACAAATATGGAAAAACAAGTCGAAGAAGCGGCTAACCCTTTCTCCTCAGCCCCTTGCCCTCCAGGATTTTGTCGTATCTTTTTCCTGGAGGTTTCTGATGACAACCCTCTGCACGTTGCGACAGGCGACTCACCGCCAGCAGAATAATCATTTACATTTATATTTTATTTGAATGTATTCATGTTACATATTAAATTCTGCTTACTTTATCGACGATGAGGCAAGGATGCGGATGTGGAGAGCGTAATCCATAACAATATTGAGGGTTTTCTGCTGCTGCTATTAAGCATGTGGCCGATTCTGATTGTGGTCTTTATTGGCGTCGCGATTTCTTTCTATACCATGCTGCTACGCAAAACGGCGCTGGCCTGCCTGCTGTTCGCCGTCGCTATCGGCGCCGCAGGCTGGAGCCTCGCTTAGCATCCGATCTCAGGGTTTATCCAGCAGACTCATGCTGGAGGTGGCGGCGCCATCATTGAGATTGGACGGTGCATGCCAGTCGCGGCCAGCCAGTGCGCTATCGCCCTGGCCGCTGCTGGCGACCGTATCCTGTTGCGTCGACATCGTCGAGCCTTCCAGCGCTTCATCGGCCCCCGACTGATCGGGCAGGGAGCTGGTATACCCGCCATTGTTTGAGTAAGTATCCATACCATTCACTTCATTCGGTACCGTGTCGGTGGTGGTGCCATCATCGTTTATGCAAAATGATCCGCCAATGCCGTTAGGCTGGCAGTCCGCAGCGAAAGCCGGGACAGCCAGCGACGCCAGCAACAATAGCGGTAAGCCGATTTTCTTCATTCTCATCTCCATGCGCAACGTGGCTCGACAGATGCTCTCTACTATAGAGAAGGACAGGGCGGTGGAAGGTGACAAAACTGTTTAATTTTGTAATAGCGTACCGACTGCCGGTTGCCTGTTCGCTTCAGCACGTCGAGGCATGCTGCGCCTTCCCGGGTCGGCGCAATGCGGTAATCAATTGTTAATTCAACGTAAAGGTTAATGAAAATTTAAGAGAAGGCCGCTATGTTGGCGATATCACTCTTTCCATTAAGGAAATTCCATGCGCGATAAATATTCGGGCCTGCAGATCGGTATTCACTGGTTGGTCTTTTTGCTGGTGGTGGTGGCTTATGCGGCAATGGAGCTACGTGGATTTTTTCCCCGTAGTGACCGGCCGCTGATTAATATGATTCATGTCTCCTGCGGGATCACCATCTGCGCGCTGATGGTGGCGCGTTTGCTGGTGCGGCTGAAGTCGCCAGCGCCGCCGATCGTGCCGAAACCGTCGCCGATGATGACCGGTTTTGCTCATCTCGGCCATCTGGTTATCTATCTGCTATTTATTGCCTTGCCGCTGATCGGGATGGTGATGATGTACTGGCGCGGAAATCCCTGGTACGCCTTTGGCCTGACCATGCCGTATGCCCCGCAGAGCGATTTTGAGCGGGTGGACACCCTGAAGGCGATCCATGAATGGTTAGCCAACGCCGGGTACTTCGTGATTGGCCTGCATGCCCTTGCCGCGCTGGTCCATCATTACTGGTGGAAAGATAATACCCTGCTGCGGATGATGCCCCGTAAGCGCTAAATAGTCGTTACCGTTTTGCCTGACCCCGTCCCGCGACGGGGTTTTTTTTGCCTTTATGGGTAATAAAATATAGTATACCCCCCTATATGATACGGAGGCGTAATCGTGCCACATTCACCTGAAGATAAAAAACGGGCGCTCAGTCGCGTACGCCGCATCCGCGGCCAGGTCGAGGCCCTCGAGCGCGCGCTGGAGTCCGGCGAACCCTGCATGACAATCCTGCAGCAGATTGCCTCAATTCGCGGTGCGGCAAATGGCCTGATGGGCGAAATGGTGGAGATCCACCTGCAGGACGAGCTGGTTAGCGGCGAGACCACCCCGGACCAGCGGGCCGCGAGAATGGCAGAGGTCGGTCATCTGCTACGATCCTATTTAAAATAACATCACGACGAGGAAGAGACAGTTATGAAATCACGCGCAGCAGTTGCCTTTGGTCCTGGCCAGCCGTTAAAAATCGTTGAGATTGACGTCGCGCCGCCGAAGAAAGGCGAAGTTCTGGTGAAAATCACCCACACCGGCGTGTGTCACACCGATGCCTTTACCCTCTCCGGCGACGATCCAGAGGGTGTTTTCCCGGCGGTACTGGGCCATGAAGGCGGCGGGGTTGTCGTGGAAGTGGGCGAGGGCGTTACCAGCCTTAAGCCGGGCGACCACGTGATCCCGCTGTATACCGCCGAATGCGGCGAGTGCAAGTTCTGTAAGTCGGGTAAAACCAATCTCTGTCAGGCGGTGCGCGCCACCCAGGGCAAAGGGTTGATGCCGGACGGCACCACCCGTTTCTCCTATAACGGCGAACCGATTTATCACTATATGGGCACCAGCACCTTCAGCGAATATACGGTTTGCGCCGAGATCTCGCTAGCGAAAGTCAATCCGCAGGCGCCGCTGGATAAAGTGTGCCTGCTGGGCTGCGGTGTCACCACCGGTATCGGCGCGGTGCACAACACGGCGAAGGTCAAGCCCGGGGATAGCGTCGCGGTCTTTGGTTTAGGCGGCATTGGTCTCGCGGTGATCCAGGGCGCGGTGCAGGCGCAGGCCGGACGCATTCTGGCGGTCGATACCAACCCGGATAAGTTCACCCTCGCCAAAGAGATGGGCGCAACCGACTTTATCAACCCGAACGACTACGATAAGCCGATTCAGGATGTGATTGTCGAACTGACCGACGGCGGGGTGGATTTCAGCTTCGAGTGCATCGGCAATGTCAACGTGATGCGCGCGGCGCTGGAGTGCTGCCATAAAGGCTGGGGTGAGAGCGTGATCATCGGCGTAGCCGGTGCTGGCCAGGAGATCAAGACCCGTCCGTTCCAGCTGGTAACCGGCCGCGTGTGGCGCGGTTCCGCCTTCGGCGGCGTGAAAGGGCGCAGTCAGCTGCCGGGAATGGTGGAGGACGCCATGGCTGGTAAAATTCGCCTCGACCCGTTTATTACCCATCGCCTGCCGCTGGAGCAGATTAACGAGGCCTTTGATCTGATGCATGAAGGCAAATCGATTCGCACCGTGATCCACTTTGGCGACCAGTAATCGCTAACGCTGATGGCGTATCGTCACCCATACAAAAAGGGCCCGGATGGGCCCTTTTGCTTAGGTCGATCAGTGATGGTCTGGGAGCGCGTAGGCAATGATGTAATCGCCGCGATCCGGTGACTGACGGGCGCCGCCAGCATTGATAATAATGTACTGCTTACCGGTTTTCGGTGAGACGTAGGTCATCGGGCCGGACTGGCTACCGACCGGCAGACGCGATTTCCAGATCTCTTTCCCGTTCGCGGTATCAAAGGCGCGCAGGTAAAAATCCTGGGTACCGGCGAAGAACAGCAGTCCGGACTGCGTGGACAGCGACGCGCCAAGGGTCGGCATGCCGATCGGAATGGGCATGTGCATCCGGATCCCCAGCGGCCCGGTATCTTCTACGGTGCCAACCGGTACCTGCCACACCAGTTTGCCGGTTTTCAGATCCACCGCGGACATGGTGCCGAACGGCGGTTTCTGGCATGGAATGCCCAGCGGCGACAGGAAACGTTCGCGCATGGCGCCAAACGGCGTACCTTCCATCGGCACGATGCCCATCTCGATCCCGCTGGCGTCTTTCGCCACCTTCGCGCGCGGCACCATATAGTTTGCGAGACCCAGACGCATATCGTTGACGAACATCAGGCTGTTGTTCGGATCCACCGAAACGCTGCCCCAGTTCATGCCGCCGAGCGAGCCCGGGAACTGCAGGGAACGGTCTTCACCTGGCGGGGTAAAGACGCCCTGATGGCGCATCTCTTTGAACTGAATACGGCACAGCAGCAGGTCGATCGGTGTCGCCCCCCACATATCGGATTCGGTCAACGTCTGGTTGCCGATCATCGGCATCCCTACCGAGTAAGGTTGCGTCGGAGAGTAGCGTTCACCTTTGACGTTGCCCGCCGGTACCGGACGCTCTTCCACTTTGGCCACCGGCTCGCCGGTCTCGCGGTTGAGCATAAAGATCATGCCCTGCTTGCTGGTTTGCACCAGCACCGGGGTGGTACCGCCCTTGCCGTCAGGCAGATCGTACAGCAGCGGCTGAGACGGCAGGTCAAAGTCCCACAGATCGTGGTGCGTGGTCTGGAAGTGCCAGCGCACCTGGCCGGTGGTGGCATCCACAGCCACGATAGAGGAGCTGTATTTATCGTCCAGCGCGGTACGTTCGCCGCCAAAGAAATCTGGCGTGGCGTTGCCGGTTGGCAGATAGATCAGATTCAGCTTCGCGTCGTAGGACATCGCCGACCAGACGTTTGGCGTACCGCGCGTATAGGTCTGGCCTTCCGGCGGAACACCGGTCAGCGCTGGATTGCCGGGATCCCACGCCCACGCCAGTTTGCCGGTGTGGACGTCAAACGCGCGGACCACGCCCGGCGGTTCGCCGGTGGAGTAGTTATCCGCGACGCGGCCGCCCACCACTACCACATTGCCCGCTACCAGCGGGGTGGAGGTCTGCTGATAGTAGCCCGCTTTCACTTCACCCATGCCGACGCTGAGGTCGACAATACCGCCATCGCCGAAGCTTTCGCACAGTTTGCCGGTATCGGCATCAATGGCGATCAGGCGGGCGTCGATCGTCGGCAGGAACAGACGACGGGAACAGGCGGCAGGCTGCGTGCCTGACGCTGGCGCGGTTTGCGCCTGGCTATCTTCGTAATAGCCTAAGCCGCGGCAGCGCTGCCAGTTGGGCGAAGAGGATTTGGAGTCATAGCGCCATTTCTCTTTTCCGCTGTCCACATCCAGCGCCAGCACTTTGCTGTAAGGGGTGCAGACGTAGAGAGTATCGCCAATCTGCAGCGGGGTGTTTTGATCTTCCGCCCCGGAGCCATTGCTCTGCGGGATATCGCCAGTATGCGCCACCCAGGCCACCTGCAGCTGGTTGACGTTCTGTTTGTTGATTTGGTCCAGCGCGGCGAAACGGTCGCCGTGGGTGGTATTACCCCAGTGCGCCCAGTTTTTCTGCTGTTCGCCCGGCGCGACGGGCTTCACTGGCACCGCTTCAGTGGCGCTAACCAGTGGTTCGGATTTGAACATCCAGCCAAAGCTCACCGCCAGCGCCACGGCGAGAACGGCGGCGACGCCATATGCCGGGCCTTTTTTTGCCGGTGGGGTGGCGAGGAAAGGCCAGACCAGGGCGGCAAGGAAGGCCAGGACGCCGAGCGCAAACAGGCGCGAGAAGAGCGGCCAGTAGCTCCAGCCAGCGTCACTAATCGCCCAGATCACCGAGGCGATAAACGCCACGGCGTACAACAGAATACCGCCGCGGCGGTTGCGGAAAATCAACACCGCCGCGATGACCATCACCACGCCCATCAGCGCGAAGTACAGTGTACCGCCGACGAGGGCCAGTTTTGCCCCAAGAATACCGATAGCCAGACCGATGATGAGCATCAGTCCGGCGAGAAGCCACTGCAGGATCCGGGGGAATCCGCGCGGCGCGTTGCCAGTTGCCATGTAATCTCCTTAACCACTCCCGCCACTTCACGATGAACCAAATGAAACAGATATTTTCTGTTTTATTTTTGAATGAAGAGGTTTGTACCTTCATAAACGCAGGTTTATTGCTTGATGTGATTTCGAATGAACCATTTGGTGAAATCGCGATATGATAGATCTGTTAAAGAAATTTACGCAATTGTTAATGAATGATTTCGCACTAAATGATTATTTTGCTAAATGTGTTGCGCCGTCAGGCGCACCACATCGAAGCGCATAGGCTCCCCGGCAGGGGCTACCGGGGAGAAAGCGGGGTCAGGCAGGCATTGACTTGCGGATGGCGCTGAGCAGGGTTTGCGTACCTGGCGTGAGCGTCGCATCGACGCGGGTCAGAATGCCGATGGGCTCTCCGGCGCCCTGGGTGGCAATTGGCAGGGCGCTCAGCACACCCCGGCGAAGATCGTCTTTCACCGCCCCGGATGGCACGAACCACACATAGTCGAAATCGACCGTCAGCTGGCGTGACAGCGAAGCAGACAGCGTCTCGATGCACCCCGCGGGCATTTTACAGCCCTGGCTCTGGAGCAACGTTTCGGCGTTTTGCCGCGGTACGGTGCCCTTCGGTGAGACCACGACGGGCCACTCCATTACCCGGCTCAGGGTCACGGTCTCCTGAAGCAGGGGGTGTCCCGGACGAACCACCAGTTTCAGGGATTCGAGGAACAGTAGCTCATAGTTGAGCCCACTCATCAGATCCGGGTCGGACATGCGTCCGATACCGATATCGATCTCCCCGGATTTTAACCCCGCCAGCAGCATGGTGTTGTTCATGGTGGCGACCTGCAGCGTGATGTCTTTTTGCTGTTTATGGAACTGGCCGATCACCGTTGGCAGGATCCCCAGTGCGGCGGTAGGCAGCGCGCCGATACGCACAATGTCGTTATTCAGCCCCTCTTTACGGTTCAGCGCCTGACCCGCTGAGTTAAGGGCATCAAGTACCTTAACGGCATGAGTTAGAAACTGTTCGCCGACCAGGGTGAGTTGCGCCCCCAGACGGCCCCGCTCGAACAGCCGGGTACCGGTTAACTGTTCAAGCTCGTTTAGCGTTTTCGAGAGTGCCGGCTGGCTCAGATTTAAAGTTTCAGCCGCGCGCCCCAGCGTTCCCTGTTGAGCGACGGCCACGAAGGTGTGTAGATGGCGCAAGCGAATGCGCTGACTGAAGAGACCATTTTTTTCCATAGTAGATGATGTTAAAAACACAGCGGTGAAAGAGACAAGCGGCCTTGTTTAAATTTGATAACCAGATAGCAAAATATTATTAACATTTGACCTGATTACATTACAAGATCTTTCCCCACGGTTTAAAACGCCTTCCCCACGCAGGACGAGGGGAAGGCGTTTATCGTCGTGGCCGCTAGATATCGAAAAAGACGGTTTCGTTTTCGCCCTGCAGATAAATATCGAAGCGATAGACCACTTCCGAACCGCGAACCTCGCGTTCGGCGATTAAGGTTTTGCGTCTCACTTCCCACTCGATCAGATTCAGCACCGGGTCGCTGGCGTTGGCCTCGTGTTCATCGGCGAAATACATCCGCGTGTTCAGGCCGATGTTGATCCCCCGCGCGACCACCCACAGGTTGACGTGCGGCGCCATCAGGCGGCCATCGCGGCCGACAACCGGGCCCGGCTTAATGGTGTCAAAGCGCCAGACGCCGGAGGTGAAATCAGAGCAGGTACGCCCCCAGCCGCGGAAGCCCGGGTCGACGGCTTTCTGCTGCTGACGGTCGTCAGGATGGTTATAGCGTCCCGCGGCGTTGGCCTGCCAGATCTCCAGCAACACATCACGCACCGGTGTTCCGGAGCCGTCGATAACCCGGCCTTCAATGGTGATCCGCTCCCCGGTGGTATCCGCGGTGGTGAGGATCGGGCCAAAGTTTTTCTCAAAAATATGAAAGCCCGCGGCGTCAGGCGCCAGACCGATATGAACATAGGGTCCCGCCGTCTGCGAGGCGGTTTCAGGCAGATACTGTTTCATCGGGCGGCCCCCTGAGTACGATTTTCAAACAGCGTGGCGCGATGGCCGCGTAAAACAAGGTCGAAGCGGTAGGCCAGGCAATCCAGCGGTACGGCGGCGTGCATGTCCAGCTCGGCGATCAGCGTGCGTACGGCGTCGTCATTATTAATGGTCCGGACGATCGGGCACTGTTTGATCAGCGGGTCGCCTTCGAAATACATCTGGGTGATCAGGCGCTGCGCCCAGGCGTCACCCGAGAGCGAGAAATGAATATGCGCCGGACGCCAGTCGCTGGCCTGGTTACGCCACGGGTAGGGGCCGGGCTTGATAGTGCGAAAACAGTAATAACCGTTTTCATCGGTCAGCACCCGGCCGCAGCCGCCGAAGTTCGGGTCAATCGGGGCCAGATACTGATCTTTTTTATGTCGGTAGCGGCCGCCGGCATTGGCCTGCCAGACTTCCACCAGGGTGTTTTTCATCGGTCGGCCAAAACCATCGCGCACATAGCCGTGGACAATGATCCGCTCGCCAATCGGCAGGCCTTCTTTGGCATAGTTAAGGATAAGGTCATTATCCAGAGGGCCTAGATCGTCGCGGCTAAAGACCGGCCCGGTGATCTCTGACAGCGAGTTCTGCAGGGAGATCAGGGCATTCTTCGGTGAGCGCAGGACGCTGGTTTTATAGCCCGGCGCGTAAGCGGGCGGGTGACTACTGTAATCGCGATGGATAACCTCGCGCGGGGACCATTTGTCGTTCATCGGATACTCCGTGTAGACGGTAGAGGGGCATGTTGTTGTAATGTCGCCAGAAACAGTGTGTGTAAATGTATTGTTAATTTAAAGTGAAATCACCGGGTGTTTTTCATAACCGTGGGTTATGTTTTGAACAATGACTGGGGCCGGAAGCAGGTTATCGCCATCACAGTTTGTAAATTCTTCCCCCCGCCGTGAGGCAGCTTTCCTACACTCCAGGAAGTATTCACTGGAGGTAACACATCATGGCGAACACCATCACGGCTGATGAGATTCGGGAGCACTTTTCGCAGGCCATGTCGGCCATGTACCAGCAGGAAGTTCCGCAGTACGGGACGCTGCTGGAGCTGGTGGCAGACGTCAATCTGGCGGTACTGGAAAATAATCCGAAGCTGCATGAACAACTGGCCAATGCCGACGAGCTGGCGCGCTTAAACGTGGAGCGCCACGGCGCAATCCGCGTGGGCACAGCGGAGGAACTGGCGACGCTGCGTCGCATGTTTGCCATCATGGGGATGTATCCCGTCAGCTATTACGATCTCTCGCAGGCCGGCGTGCCGGTCCATTCCACGGCCTTTCGTCCCATCGACGATGCCGCGCTGGCACGCAATCCGTTTCGGGTTTTCACCTCGCTGCTGCGCCTGGAGCTGATTGAAAATCGCGCCCTGCGCGAGCGGGCCGAGGCCATCCTCGCCCGGCGCAAAATCTTTACCCCCCGCTGCCTGGCGCTGATTGCGCAGTATGAAGCTGAAGGCGAATTCACCTCTGCCGACGCGCGCGAGTTTGTGCAGGAGGCGCTGGAGACCTTTCGCTGGCACCGGCATGCTACCGTCGATGAGGAGACCTACCATGCTCTGCATCGCGAGCACCGCCTGATTGCCGATGTGGTCTGCTTTCCGGGATGCCATATCAATCACCTCACGCCGCGGACGCTGGATATTGATCGCGCCCAGGCCCTGATGCCCGAGTGTGGTATTGAACCCAAAGCGCTGATTGAAGGGCCACCGCGCCGGGAGGTCCCGATCCTCCTGCGGCAGACCAGCTTTAAGGCGCTTGAGGAGCCGGTGATGTTTGCTGGGGAGCATAAAGGCACCCACAGCGCCCGCTTTGGTGAAATTGAGCAACGCGGCATTGCGCTAACGCCAAAAGGACGCGCGCTGTACGACCGCCTGCTGCAGGCAGCGGGGACCGGAAAGGACAATCTCAGCCATCAGCAGCATCTGCAGGAGGTATTCCGCGAATTCCCGGACAGCGAATTTTTGCTCCGCCAGCAGGGGCTGGCCTGGTTTCGCTACCGCCTGACGCCCGCCGGCGAGGCGCATCGCCAGGCGTTTCGCCCGGGCGACGATCCGCAGCCGTTGATTGAGCGCGGGTGGGTGGTCGCCCAGCCGATTATCTATGAAGACTTTTTACCGGTCAGCGCAGCGGGTATTTTTCAGTCCAATCTGGGCAACGAAACGCAGGCGCGCAGCCACGGGAATGCCAGCCGCGAGGCCTTTGAGGCGGCGCTGGGCTGCCCGGTGGAGGATGAGTTTGCCCTGTACCGACAGGCGGAGGAGCGCAGCAAACGACGTTGCGGTCTGCTATAAAATCAGTACCCTGCTGGCATCAGCCTTACAGGGAGCAGGTTATGCAACATCCGTCGAAACCGTTGGCGAAAACCCGCCAGGGAACCGTGTCCGGGAGCGCAGAGCAGGGGATCCATATCTGGCGCGGCATTCCGTATGCCGCGCCGCCTGTGGGCCCGCTGCGCTGGCGCGCGCCGCAACCTCCTGCCCGCTGGCAGGGCGTCCGCCAGGCCGACGCCTTTTCCGCCGCCAGCTGGCAGGACATTGACTACTGCCGTGAGCTCGGCGGCGGCGATCCCGGCGCTTTCAGCGAAGACTGCTTATATCTCAATATCTGGGCACCTGCTGCTGCGGCGCAGCCGCTGCCGGTGATGGTCTGGCTGCACGGCGGCGGGTTTACCATCGGCGCCGGCAGCCTGCCGCCTTACGATGGCAAAGCGTTAGCCAGCCGCGATGTGGTGGTGGTGACGGTCAACTACCGGCTGGGCCATCTCGGCTTTTTCGCCCATCCGGCGCTGGAAGAAGAGGCAGGCGAACGTCTCTATAATTTCGCGCTGCTGGATCAGATTGCCGCCCTGCAGTGGGTTCAGGAGAATATCCATGCCTTTGGCGGGGATGCCGCTAACGTCACGCTGTTTGGCGAATCCGCCGGGGCGCGCAGCGTGCTGTCGCTGATGGCCTCGCCGAAAGCGAAAGGGCTGTTCCATAAAGCGATTATTCAGAGCGGGTATACGTTACCCGACCTGCCGCGAGAGAAGGCGCTGGAGAAAGGCCGCCTGCTGGCGGAACACTTTGCCTTACCGCAAGCCAGCGCTGAGGAATTGCGGGCGATCCCCGCGGAGGCCTTCTGGTCACTCACCGCACCGCTGAACACAGGGCCGGCCCCCATCGTCGGCGACGCGGTGCTGCCGCAGCCGATGCTGGAGACCTTTTTTGCCGGACGTCAGCACCCAATGCCGGTGATGATCGGCTCCAACAGCGATGAAGCCAGCGTGATGGCCGTGTTTGGCGTCGATATCGCCGGGCAGATCCAGAAGCTGCGCCGTGAGCGCCGCCTGGGTCTGGGGCTGATCAAACTCCTTTATCCCGGCGTGAAGGGCGATGAAGCGCTGGGGCGGGAAGTGTGCCGCGATATGGCCTTCACCACCCTCGGCTATGTGGTGATGCAGGCGCAGCAGCGCGTGGGGCAGCCGTGCTGGCGCTACTGGTTTGATTATGTTGCGGAAGCGGAGCATGACACCTATCCGCACGGCGCCTGGCATGGCAACGAGGTGCCCTACGTGTTTGATAACCTGCGGTTGACCGACCCGGTGTGTCAGTACGCCAGCGAAGCGGATCTGGCCTTCGCCGCTCAGGTCGCTGATTACTGGGCCCAGTTTGCCCGCGTCGCCAGCGGCGACCTGGCACTTTCCGGCGCAGTGCGCTGGCCGGCGTGTCTGCGTGGACGGGATCGTCTGTTGCGCATTGGCTTGCATAAGCGTGCCGGTTTTAAAGTGGAGAATCGCTTTATGCGCGCCCGGCTGGCGCTGTTTCGCCGGGTGATGAAGCATCACGTGACGCTCGAGTAAAGGTGGTTGTTCGTGGTTCCGCAAGGACATGACTCTGCTGAAAGCCACCGGCGGTGGAGAAACCGACACGTGATGAAGATGCCATACCAGGAACCGCTATCCGGTCCGATGACAGGCAGGCCTCAGACTGTGCCTTGCAGTCTCACTTCCCCGGAGATGAAAAAACGGGCTGTTCTGGTAGACAGGGCTTTTTTACCTTTTTTCTGCGGGCAACAATTGGATTATTAATCGTTTTTGTCTAGAGTGGGCGGAATTTATCACGCAGCGTGATGACGCGTTGCGAATCAATTCACCCGTGTAGAAGGACGCTTTCTCAGGCATGAACCGCAGACGTTTTCTTAAATCTTCCATGGCTGTTGCCGCCGTATGCGGAACGTCAGGAGTCGCCTCCTTATTCAGTCAGGCCGCTTTTGCCGAAGACGCGGGCATTGCCGACGGGCAAACGCGTCGTTTCGATTACACCGTGCTGCAGGGGATGGCCCACGATCTGGCGCGCCAGCCATGGGGCGGCGCCCCGCGCGATCTGCCGCCGACGCTGGCCAATCTGACTCCGCAGGCTTATAACAGCATCCAGTATGACGCCAACCACTCGCTGTGGAACAACATTGAAGAACGCAAACTGGACATCCAGTTTTTCCACGTCGGGATGGGGTTCCGTCGCCGCGTGCGGATGTTCTCTCTTGACGCCGCCACCCAGCAGGCGCGCGAGATCCATTTCCGCCCTGAGCTGTTTAAGTACAATGACGCCGGGGTCGACACCCGCCAGCTGGAAGGCCAGTCCGACCTCGGTTTCGCCGGATTCCGGGTGTTTAAAGCGCCGGAGCTGGCGCGCCGCGATATCGTAGCGTTCCTCGGCGCCAGCTACTTCCGCGCGGTAGACAGCACTTACCAGTACGGCCTGTCGGCTCGCGGGCTGGCGGTGGACACCTTTACCGATACCCCGGAAGAGTTCCCTGATTTCACCTCCTTCTGGTTCGAAACAGTCAAAGGGGACGCCACGGTATTTACCGTTTACGCGCTGCTGGATAGCCCGAGCATCACCGGGGCCTACAAATTCACCATCCATTGCCAGGATACCCAGGTCATCATGGATGTGGAAAACCACCTTTATGCCCGCAAGGACATCAAACAGCTGGGTATTGCGCCGATGACCAGTATGTTCAGCTGCGGCAACAACGAGCGTCGGATGTGCGATACCATCCACCCGCAGATCCACGACTCCGATCGGCTGTCGATGTGGCTGGGGAACGGCGAATGGGTCTGCCGGCCGCTGAATAACCCGCAGAAGCTGCAGTTCAACGCCTTCCAGGACAAGAACCCGCGTGGCTTCGGTCTGCTGCAGCTGGACCGCGATTTCTCCCATTACCAGGACGTGATGGGCTGGTATAACAAGCGTCCCAGCCTGTGGGTCGAGCCGCGTAACCAGTGGGGCAAAGGGGCCGTCAGCCTGATGGAGATCCCGACCACCGGTGAAACGCTGGATAATATCGTCTGCTTCTGGCAGCCAGAAAAAGCGGTGAAGGCGGGCGACGAACTGGACTTCCGCTACCGTCTCTACTGGAGCGCGCAGCCGCCGGTGAGCACTCCGCTGGCGCGTGTGCTCGCCACCCGCACCGGGATGGGGGGCTTCCCGGAAGGCTGGGCGCCGGGCGAGCACTATCCGGATAAGTGGGCGCGCCGTTTTGCCATCGACTTTGTCGGCGGCGATCTGAAGGCCGCCGCGCCGCGCGGTATTGAACCGGTGATCACCCTCTCCAGCGGCGAAGCGAAGCAGATTGAGATCCTCTATGTTGAGCCGTTCGATGGCTACCGGATCCTCTTCGACTGGTATCCGACCTCCGACTCGACCGATCCGGTGGAGATGCGCCTGTTCCTGCGCTGTCAGGGCGAAGCCATCAGCGAAACCTGGCTCTATCAGTACTTCCCGCCGGCGCCGGATAAACGTAACTACGTTGACGACCGGATCATGAAATAGTCCCGTGACAGCCGCGGCCCGCAGGCAACGCCTGTGGGCCAGTAGAGAGCCCCATGACTACAGACATTCCCGCAGTACCTGAGTCGATCCCGGTGACCGACGCGCTGACGCTTATCGCGATTGATGAGCGCTACGTCAGCGATCTGCACCAGCTGGTGGTCAAAAACCGCCACTGGCTGCAGCAATCGCTCAACTGGCCCGCCGAAGTGAACAGCGAAGAGGAGACCCGCCGCCATGTGCAGGGTAACGTGATTCTGCATCAGCGGGATTACGCCAAAATGTTTTTGCTGTTTCTCGACCATCGACTCGTTGGCGTCCTGTCGTTCAACCAGATCGAGCCGCAGAACAAAACAGCCTATATCGGTTACTGGATCGATGAAGAGCACCAGGGGCAGGGGCTGCTTTCCCGCTCCCTGCAGGCCTTTATCCACCATTATGCCCGCAGCGGGCTGGTGCGCCGGTTTGTGATCAAATGCCGGGTGGCCAATACCCGCAGTAACCAGGTGGCGTTGCGCAATGGGTTCGTTCTGGAAGGTTGCCTCAGGCAGGCTGAGTATCTGAACGGCAGCTATGACGATCAGAATATCTATGCGCGCATTATTGACCGCGACGAGGCGCTAGAGGGCGCCTAACAGCGGCGTGCGGGTGATGTGCTGCTGGCCGTCAAGCGTTTTCGGGCCGCGCAGATGAATGGCCTCACCCTCCTGCGCGGCGATCTGCACCTCGTCATTGATGGTGACCTGGTGCTCAATGATCACATCGCCGATGATGACGGTCCGCCCCTGAATCAGCACGTCGTCGTCGAGCAGAATCGGACCACCGCGCAGCTGCGCCTCGCCACCGACCATCGCCCGGTGCTTTAACAGGCAGTTGCCTTCAATCACCGCATTCTCCGCAACCTGCGAACTGTAGCGCACGGTGGGAATGGCATCCTCTCCGCGACCGGCGATCAGACGCGCGTGACCATAAACCCGGGCATTATCGCACACCCAGACGTCGTTTTCTTCGTTCCCCTCCAGTCTTGCCTGGTCGAATACTTCTGCCCGGTGTTCGACAAAAGCGTGCTCGACAAAGGCATCGCCGTAGATTTGCGCCTGGTGGAGAATACGCGAGGCGCTAACAGTGGCTCGCTGATAAATCTGCAGGACTTTGTCGCGATCGGCGGTCAGCCCGCGGGCGGCAATCACCTGGCAGTGGGGCAGGAGACGCGCTTCGTCGGCAAGACGACAATAGCCGCGTACCTGGCTGTGATTAACCGTGACGTTGTCACTTATCTGCGCGTGATGGCTAATGTGCGAGGCGTGAATGCATGCCCGTCCGCCGATGGCGGCCTCATGGCTGACCACGCAAGGCCCGGTTACGCGGGCGTCGTCGCGGATGCATGCTCCGGCGAAAACCACGCTGTTGGCATCGTAGATCCAGCACAAGCCCTGTTGGCTGAGAGCGCTTTCCGCGTCAACCCAGCCGCCTTCGCTGCCCGCTTTGACGTCAGCGAAATCGATAAGCGCCACTATCTGGCGCAGGGTGACGCTCTGTTTGCCATCCTCTTGCTGGTAACAATACTGCCGGGTCTGTTCGCTGAGACGGTATTTACGCATTCCCGATCCTCATTACTTATGGTTAACATAAACATAGCAAAGAACGCCGTAGCGCGCGGGATAAGGTTCCTTTAAAATGCAACTTCAAATTAAATTGATATCATCAACAAAATGAAGAGTAAGCAAACGCCGCGGCAGGTGCTGAACCTGCCGGCAGGCTACTTTGGTATGGTGCTCGGCACCATCGGAATGGGCTTCGCCTGGCGCTACGCCAGCACGCTCTGGCCGGTTAGCCGCAGCATCGGCGAGGGGCTGGTGACGCTGGCGATAGCGATGTGGGCGCTGCTCAGCATGGCGTTTATCAGCCGGGCGATTCGTTTTCCGGCGAGCGTGCTACGAGAGATGCGCCATCCGGTCAGCAGCAGCTTTGTCAGCCTGTTTCCGGCCACCACGCTGCTGGTGGCGATCGGGCTGGTGCCATGGTGGCGGCCGCTGGCGCTGGGATTGTTTGTGCCGGGGGTGGCGCTGCAGCTTGCCTATGCCGCCTGGCAAAGTGCCGGGCTGTGGCGGGGGACGCATCCTCACGAGGCCACCACGCCGGGACTCTATCTGCCGACGGTGGCCAATAATTTCATCAGCGCGATGGCCTGCGGCGCGCTGGGGTTTACCGACGCCGGGCTGGTGTTCCTCGGCGCCGGGGTCTTCTCCTGGCTGAGCCTCGAGCCGGCCATCCTCCAGCGTTTGCGCAGTGCGGGCGAACTGCCGACGCCGCTGCGCACCTCGCTGGGGATCCAACTGGCGCCTGCGCTGGTGGCCTGCAGCGCCTGGCTCAGCGTCAACGGCGGGGAAGCGGATACCTTCGCGAAGCTGCTGTTTGGTTACGGCCTGCTGCAGTTGCTGTTTATGCTGCGCCTGATGCCCTGGTATCTTCGCCAGCCGTTCAATGCTTCCTTCTGGAGCTTCTCGTTCGGTATTTCCGCACTGGCCACCACCGGCCTGCATCTCGGCCAGGCCAGGGCGGACGGCTTTTTTCACCATCTGGCAATGCAGCTGTTTATTTTTAGCAATCTGGTTGTCGGCCTGCTGTTACTGCGCACAATTTTGCTGTTGGTGAGCGGGAAACTGCTGGTACAGGTCGACCGGGAAACACTCCTGAATGAGAAGGAAAGATCATGACAACGCGTGACGCGGATTATTTTTGTGAAAAATATGGCCTGACTCGCACCCATTCCGAGGTGCTGCATGCTGCGACGGTGGTGCCGCCGGGGCGGGCGCTGGATCTGGGCTGTGGCAACGGGCGTAACAGTCTTTATCTGGCGGCGAACGGATTCACGGTGACGGCGTGGGATAAAAATCCGATGAGTATCAATAATCTGGAAAGTATTCGCGCTGCCGAGGCGCTGGAAAATCTCCGCACCGCGGTAACAGACCTCAATAGCCTGACCTTTGATGGCGAATATGACCTGATCCTCTCCACCGTGGTGATGATGTTCCTGGAGCCTGACACCATCCCGGGCCTGATCGCCAATATGCAGCGCTGCACCGCCGCCGGCGGCTATAACCTGATTGTGGCGGCGATGGATACCGAAGACTATCCCTGCACCGTCGGCTTTCCGTTTGCCTTTAAACCCGATGAGCTTCGTGAATATTACCAGGGCTGGGAGCTGCTGAAATACAATGAGGACGTCGGCGAGCTGCATCGCACCGACGCCAACGGCAATCGCATCAAATTGCGCTTCGCCACCCTGTTGGCGCGCAAGCCTGCCTGATACGCGGCGGCGTGGGAAGCTGAGCATGGCCCGCGCCGCGTAGTAAGGTGAAGAGCAGGGAAAATAAGCGAGGAACTCCCCGTAAAAAAGAGGGATAAAATGCAGGCTTCTGCCTGTTTTAAGTGATTATTTAATAACGTAATGTTCATCCTATCAATATTTGTAAATCTTCCTTGACGAAGCCCATTTTTTGTCACAAAACTAGTGGGTCTTATTTGCTATAACGTCTGCCGAAAAAAAACTGCATTTACAGGGATCTCTCTATGCGTACTCGCGTGTTATTGAAAGTCGCCGCTCTGGCGGGGATGTTAGCGTTGACCGGCTGTGCGTCGAAGGTGGCGCAACCGAATCAGTATTCGGGCTTCTTAAAAGATTATTCCAACCTGAAAGAAACGACCTCCGCCTCCGGCAAGCCTGAGCTGCGCTGGATCGATCCAAACTACAATCCGGCCAACTACGATAACGTCGTGTACCATCCGGTAACCTATTATCCCGTCCCGAAACCGACCACCCAGGTAGGGGAAAAGGCGCTGCAGGATATTCTGAATTACACCAACAAAGAACTGAAACAGGCTATTTCGGAGCGTAAACCGCTGGCCACTACCGCCGACAAACGCAGCCTCATCTTCCGTGGCGCGATCACCGGTGTGGACTCCAGCAAAGAGGGACTGCAGTTCTATGAAGTGATCCCGGTCGCCATGATTGTTGCGGGTACCCAGGCCGCCACTGGCCATCGTACTATGGACACCGACCTCTATTTTGAAGCCGAGCTGATCGACGCCAGCACGAACAAGCCGGTGATCAAGGTTGTTCGTAAAGGGGAAGGCAAAACCCTGGCTAATGAAAACACGCCGCTGACCGTCGATACCCTGAAGCAGGTGATCGATGATATGGCAGTGGACGCCGTCAAATTTGACCCTTCTCAGCGTTAATCGCACCAGCGCCGTCTGACCGACGGCGCTGTTCTCCCTGCCATCGCCTTCTCAGGCCAGCTTGCGACGCAGCAGCAGCTGTTCCGGTTTGGCAAACATCACCAGGTTACCCAGCAGGATCAGCGCCAGCCCGATAACGGCGTTGCTGTGCCAGATATACCCTTCATAGACGGTGGAAATGGATAACGCCACCAGCGGAAACAGCAGCGTACTGTACGCGGCTTTGCTGGCGCCGATGCGCCCCACGAGAGTGAAATAGGCCCCGAAGGCGATCACTGAGCCGAACAGCGCCAGATAAAGCAGGGCGCCAAGGTAGCTGACGGTCCACTCCGGCGTAAAGTTATCGCCACGTAGCAGGGCGATAGCGCCCATCACCAGCGTGCCGTAGAGCATCGCCCAACTGTTTGTGGTCAGGGTTTCCAGCCCTCGCCGCTGGTGGCGAATGCTGAACATATTGCCCAGTGAAAAGCCGTAGGTGCCCAGGGCGCTCAGACCGATCCCCCACAGCAGCGAGGCGTTCAGCCCGTTGGCCAGCAAGTCATCCCAGAACAGCGTGACAATACCGGCCAAACCCAGCGCGGCGGCGGCCCAGAAGCGGCCTGGCGGCTGCTGGCGGAAAAAAAGGAAGCTGTTAATGGCGTTAAACAGCACCGCCATGGAAAAGATAACCGATTCCAGCCCGGTATTGATCCAGGCCGCGGCCGTGTAAAAACACCAGAAATTAAAGCAGAAAACGCAGCAACCCTGCAGCAGGCAGCAGAGGTGATCTTTCGCGCGCAGCGGCCGCAGCCGTCGCGTGACAAGCAGAACTGCCAGCATCGTGACGCTGGCCACGGCGAAACGCCAGAAAATAGATACCGGCGCCGCCACCGGCCCCTGTTGTAAAAAAATCGCAATCCACGTCGTTCCCCAGATAACGACAACGAGTGCATAAAGTAATGCGTTCACCCTGACTCTCCTCTGCCTGTTGAAGGGAGGAGTATGCCGCCTGTCGCAACCGGCAGCTTTCACCCGCTTGTTGTCGGCTTGCAAATTCTTGCGCTTATTTGTCATTCGCCTGCGGTGAGGACTGGAAACCGCGCCGGAGTCTCCCTAAACTAGAGCTTTTACGGGCAGATGCGTGAAGGCGATGGGTTACGGGACGTTTGAAACATTACGGCGACAGAACGCGGTGCTGCGGGGCACGGTGGAGCTGAATTCCGGTATTCAACTGGCCGCCTGGTACAACAATTGCGATACCGTGACGGTGCGCAGCGATCACCATACGTTAAGCCTGTACGTCGCCGATGGCTATGAAAGCTATCAAAAGACGCCGCACGGCTGGAAAAATGGCGGCGGCCCGGATCGCTTTTGTCTGATGCCGAAAGGCGATGAGAGCGTCTGGGATATCCGCGGCGATCTGTCGTTTGTGCATCTCTACTGTACCGATGAGCATCTGCGCCGCGTCGGCGAAGAGGTGTGGGATCGTAGCCCGGCAAACTTCACTCTGCAGGAAAAAACCTTCGCCAGAGATGACAAAATCACCGCGGTGTACCGCCAGTTTTTGCTGGCCAATGACTGGCGACAGCCGGCGAACCAGTTGACCCTCAGCGCCGCGAGCAGCTTATTGCTCACCCATCTTATCCAGCACTATTCCACCGTACAGTGGCGTTTGCCGACGGTCACCGGAGGGCTGGCGCCGGGCGTAAAGCGTCACGTGCTGGCCTGGATCGATGCCCACCTCGATCAACCGCTGACCCTGGCCGACCTGGCGCAGCAGGCGGGACTGAGTGAATTCCATTTTGCTCGCATGTTCCGCCAGTCGCTGAATATTGCCCCGCATCAATACGTCATGCAACGGCGAATGGCGAAAGCGCAAAATCTGCTCTGCCACAGCGCGCTGGCGTTAACCGAGATTGCGCTGGCCTGCGGCTTCAGCTCCGCCAGCCATTTCAGCCATCGGGTCAAAGCCGCCACCGGCCTGACGCCGTCCCAGCTACGGGCGGCGCAGCGCGGATAAGACGCCGTAGCTCACCCCACCGAGCACCACGCCCCAGAAGGCCGACCCAATTCCTGCCAGCGTCACACCGCTGGCGGTGATCAGGAAGGTCAGCACCGCCGCATCGCGTTCACTGGCCTGATGTACCGCCTGAAAAAGGCTGCCGCCGATGGTGCCGAGCAGCGCCAGGCCGGCCAGCATCTGGATCCACGCCGTCGGTAAGGCCGACATCAGAGCGGTGATCGACCCGCCAAACAGACCGGCCAGCAGATAAAAACCGCCTGCCGCCATGGCCGCCAGCCAGCGCTGTTGCGGATCCGGATGCGCTTCCGGACTCTGGCAAATCGCGGCGGTGATCGCCGCGATGCAGAGGGAATACACCCCAAACGGCGCCAGCAATAGCGCCAGTCCTCCACAGACGACGAGCAGTGCCGACACCGGTACGGTGTAGCCAGATGCCTGCAGGGTGGCGAACCCGGGGGCGTTCTGCGAGGCCATGGTGACGAGGAAAAACGGCAGGCCGACGCTGAGCAGCAGCGCCGGGGTAAACTGCGGCGCGATCCACTCCGGTGCCGCGAAGGCCAGCGGTACGGCCGTCCTGGCGACGTCCCCGGAGGCCGCCGCGATCAGCGCCCCCACCACCAGCGCGGCGACTACCGCGAAGCGGGGCCACAGCGCTTTACAGAGAAGCCAGGCGGCGAGCATGCCGCCGCACAGCAGCAGATGGTCCTGCAAGCCGGCGAAGGCCTGCAAACCGAAACGCAGCAGGATCCCGGCCAGCATCGCGGCGGCCAGCGAATGGGGAATGATCTTCATCAGCCGGGCAAACAGGCCCGTCACGCCGCAAAGGACGATCAGCGCGTTGGCGAAGATAAATACCCCCACGGCCTCGGCGAGGGTGACTCCTTGTAGACCGCTGACCAGCAGCGCGGCGCCCGGCGTTGACCAGGCGGTGAGCACAGGAACTTTACGCCAGCCGCTCAGCGCAAGGGTGCTGATACCCATAGCGAGGCCAAGGGCCGTCATCCAGCCGGCGATCTGCCCGGGGGTAGCGCCAGCAGACGCAGCAGCCTGCCAGATAATGGCGGCTGAACTGGCGTAGCCCACCAGTACAGCGACGAAACCCGCCAACAGCGTGGGAAGAGGAAGGGTAAACGAGCGCATAGGGTTCTCTTGTGCGTTATAACATACAAATACTCTATCACTGTGCGTTATAGCGCACAAGGTGCGGGTGTGGAGAGCGTAAGACAGCTGTCCTCATCGGTGATATGCCGAGAAACGCCCTGTAGAATCAGGCAAATGGGGATATACTCTTGCCTGTATAAGTCAGGAGGTAGGATGAATATTGCGCAACATCTGGCGGCAACGCTCAAAACCCTGCGCCAGCAGCGTGGCTGGAGCTTGTCGCGTCTGGCAGAAGAGACGGGGGTGTCGAAAGCCATGCTGGGGCAGATTGAGCGTAATGAATCGAGCCCGACGGTGGCGACGCTGTGGAAGATTGCTACCGGGTTGAACGTGCCGTTTTCGGCGTTTATCGTTCCGGACGCCAGCGCGGCGCCTTCCGCTTTTGATCCGCAGCAGCAGGCGATGGTGGTGACCCCGGTCTTCCCGTGGGATCCGGAGCTGCGCTTTGACCATTTTTCGATAACCCTTGCCCCCGGCGCGTTGAGCGAATCGACGCCGCATGAGAGAGGGGTGATTGAACATGTGGTGGTGATTAGCGGCGCCCTGGATCTCTGTTTACAGGGGGAGTGGCATTTACTGCAGCCAGGTGAGGGACGGCGCTTCGCCGGCGATGAGGCGCATGCGTATCGTAACCGCGGCGTTCAGGCGGCCCATTTCCATTCACTTATCCATTATCCAAAAGAAAAAACCGCGGGCGAACCCGCGGCCAGACAAGATGACTGATGATAACCACTCACAACGTGACGAGGAAAATCCGGAATACGTGATGACAGTACGCTGCGCGAGGATGTGAAGGAACTATCTTTTCCATCAATACTTTGCTGAAAAATGAAAATTCGTCGTCGCGCGGTGGTGGAAAAGGTTTTCGTCTGTGCCCGGTTCTGACTACAATAGCCGCCATTTCGACCCCCTTATACTGGATAACAACACGCGTATGCGCCTGCACAATCATCGTCTTGAACTTCTTAGTCCTGCCCGCGACGCCGGTATCGCTCGCGAAGCGATCCTCCACGGCGCCGACGCCGTTTATATCGGTGGGCCTGACTTTGGCGCTCGTCACAATGCCAGCAACAGCCTGAGCGACATCGCCGGTCTGGTGCCTTTTGCCCATCGCTATGGCGCCAAAATCTTTGTTACGCTGAACACCATTCTGCATGATGATGAGCTGGAGCCGGCGCAGCGGCTGATTACCGATCTTTATGAGGCGGGCGTTGATGCGCTGATTGTGCAGGATATGGGGATCATGGAGCTGGATCTGCCGCCGATTGAGCTGCACGCCAGCACCCAGTGCGATATCCGCAGCGTGGAAAAAGCGAAATTTCTCTCCGACGCTGGCTTCAGCCAGATCGTGCTGGCGCGTGAACTGAATCTCAGTCAGATCAAAGCCATTTACGATCATACCGACGCGACCATTGAATTCTTTATTCATGGCGCGCTGTGCGTGGCTTATTCCGGTCAGTGCAACATTTCGCACGCCCAGACCGGACGTAGCGCCAACCGGGGCGACTGCTCGCAGGCTTGCCGCCTGCCGTATACTCTGAAAGACGATCAGGGACGGGTGGTGGCCTATGAAAAACATCTCCTGTCGATGAAGGACAACGATCAGACCGCCAACCTGGCGGCGCTGATCGACGCCGGGGTACGTTCCTTCAAAATTGAAGGCCGTTACAAAGACATGAGTTATGTGAAAAACATCACTGCGCACTACCGTCAAATGCTGGATGCCATTATCGAAGACCGCGGCGACCTGGCGCGCGCCTCGGCAGGGCGCACCGAGCACTTTTTTATTCCGTCTACCGATAAAACCTTCCACCGCGGCAGCACCGATTACTTCGTCAATGCCCGTAAAGGCGACATCGGCGCCTTTGATTCGCCGAAATTTATCGGGCTGCCGGTGGGCGAAGTCTTGAAGGTGGGTAAAGACCATCTTGATGTCGAAGTGAGCGAACCGTTAACCAACGGCGATGGCCTTAACGTGATGATCAAGCGTGAAGTGGTGGGCTTCCGTGCCAATACCGTGGAGAAAACCGGCGAAAATCGCTATCGGGTGTGGCCGAACGAGATGCCGGCGGATCTGCACAAAGCGCGTCCGCACCAGGCGCTTAACCGTAACCTCGATCACAACTGGCAGCAGGCGCTGCTGAAGACCTCCAGCGAACGCCGCATCGCCGTGGACGTTACGCTGAGCGGCTGGCAGGAACAGCTGGTTCTGACCATGACCTGTGAAGATGGCGTTAGCGTGACCCATACACTCGACGGGGAGTTCGCCGAAGCCAACCAGGCAGAAAAAGCGCTGGCCAATTTGCGTGACGGTGTCACAAAACTGGGGCAGTCCATTTACTACCCGCGCGAGGTGCAGGTCAACCTGCCGCCGCTGTTTGTCCCCAACAGCCTGCTCAACCAGCTGCGTCGTGAAACGGCTGAAATGCTCGATGAAGCGCGCCTCAACGCCTGGCAACGCGGCACCCGCAAGCCGGTCTCCGTACCGCCGCCGGTCTATCCGGAAACCCATCTCTCCTTCCTCGCCAACGTCTATAACCATAAGGCGCGGGCCTTTTACCAGCGCTATGGCGTACAACTGATTGACGCCGCCTATGAAGCGCACGAAGAGAAGGGCGATGTGCCGGTGATGATCACCAAACATTGTCTGCGGTTTGCCTTCAACCTCTGTCCGAAACAGGCGAAAGGCTCCATCAAGAGCTGGAAAGCCACGCCGATGCAGTTGATCCACGGCGATGAAGTGCTGACCCTGAAATTTGACTGTCGCCCGTGCGAAATGCATGTCGTCGGGAAGATTAAAAATCACATCCTCAAAATGCCGCTTCCCGGGAGCATCGTCGCCTCCGTCAGCCCGGATGAGCTGATGAAGACCCTGCCGAAACGCAAAGGGGCCTGATCCAGCACGACGCTACTGGCAGTGAGGCGCCCGCGGTTTGCGCGCATCCTGCCAGCGGTGATGCTCGCGCAGGTCGGCGGCAGCCTCCTCGCACTGACTGCGAAGCTCATCGCTGTCCGCCTCGTGCAGCAGCTGCTGTTCGAGGCTTTGTACCGGAAAGTAATCGTGCCCCTGACGATGGGCCAGCAGATGTCCTGAAAAAAGCGCGCACAGCAACAGCAGCGCGCTCATGCTTCTCCTCAACATACCTTTTCTCTGCGAATCAATGGCGTGGGCTTACTATGCCAGGCGCTGTGCAGGTTTTTTTCTCGGCTTCTCAAAGAAGGGCAAGATTTTGTCAACGGTGGCTGAAGGACAGTGAAAAAAAGCCTGGCGCAGAAGGCCAGGCCTGAGGGATTACGCTTTTGGCGGCAGCGGTTTCCCGCTGTGATCGCCGCCTGCGGCTGCTTGCCGTCACGCTGCGGCTGTTTGCCGTTGTGTTGCGCTTGCTTACCATCGTGTTGGCCGTTTTTCGCCGGCGGTTTACCCTGATGCAGCGCGCCTTTTTCTGGCGGCGGCGGCGGGTTGTCGGCAGCGAAAGCCCATGACGATATTCCCAGTGTCATTACGGCAGAGAGTAAAGCTAACTTCTTCATAGCAATATCCTTTCTTCTGATGTATCGCCGTATTTCATCAGGCAAAAGTGAAGATAAGATGGAGAAGTCCCTTTTCGGACTTCTCTGCATCCCACTCAGACTTTTAGCCCTGCGGCGGTCATCAGCAGGCGAAACAACAGGCTGATGGCGGCCAGCGTCAGTACGCTGCCTCCCCAGATCGCGATCAGCCACAGCAGACGTTTAGGCCAGGCAGTATGCATCAGTGATATCCCTCCCCAGGCTGAACTTTGCCGCGGAACACGTAATAGCTCCAGCAGGTGTAGCCAAGAATGACCGGAATAATCAGCAGTGCGCCCACCAGCATAAAGCCCTGGCTTTGCGGGGGTGCGGCAGCCTGCCACAGCGTGATGGCCGGCGGGATAATATGCGGCCAGATGCTTATCCCCAGTCCGCTAAAGCCGAGAAAGACCAGGCCCAGCGTCAGCGTGAAGGGCGAAACATGGCGGTCGCGCTGATGCAGCGTGCGCCACAGCCAGCCGCTGATAAGGATCACCAGCAGCGGCACCGGCAGCAGGAAATAGAGATTCGGCAGGCTGAACCAGCGGGCGGCAATTGCCGGGTGCGCCAGCGGAGTCCACAGGCTGATGACGGCAAACACCGCCAGCAGGGCAACCAGCAGCTGCCGCGATGCGCTGCGCATCCGCTGCTGCAGCGCGCCTTCGCTTTTCATCACCAGCCAGGTGGCGCCGAGCAGCGCATAGGCCACGCACAGCCCGAGTCCGCAAAACAGGCTGAACGGGGTCAGCCAGTCAAACATGCCGCCGCTGAAGGCGCGACCGCTGACGGTGAAACCATTGATCACCGCCCCGACCACCACGCCCTGGCTGAAGGTCGCCAGCAAGGAACCGCCAAAAAAGGCGCGATCCCAGAAGGGCCGGTGCGACGGTGTGGCCTGGAAGCGAAACTCAAAGGCGACGCCGCGAAAAATCAGGCCGATCAGCATCAGGGTCAGGGGGATCGACAGGGCGTCGATTATCACCGCGTAGGCGAGGGGAAAAGCGCCAAACAGACCGGCGCCGCCCAGTACCAGCCAGGTCTCATTGCCATCCCACACCGGGGCGACGCTGTTGACCATCACGTCACGCTCGGTGCTGCCCCGTACGGTGCCAAACAGCATGCCGATGCCCAGATCAAAGCCATCCATGACGATGTACATCAGCGTGGCAAAGACGATAATCACGAACCAGATCACCGATAATTCGATACCCATTAGCGGGACTCCTTCTGCAGATAACCTTCAGTGGCGGCGGACAGTGGGCGGGCTGGCGTACCGGTTGTCGCGGGCTGCACCTCCTGCGGCCCCTTGCGGATCAGACGCAGCATATAGCTGTAGCCGACGCCGAAGACGGCGCTGTAGACCACGATAAAGGTCAATAAACTGACCGACATATGCAGGTCACCGTGAGCGGAAACGGCGTCTGCAGTGCGCTGAACGCCATACACCACCCATGGCTGACGGCCCACTTCGGTGGTCACCCAGCCAGCGAGAATAGCAATCAGTCCTGAAGGGCCCATCCACAGCGCAAAACGCAGAAAGGGCCGTGAATGGTACAGTCGGCCGCCGCGACGCAGCCACAGGGCCAGTACGCCGAGCAGGAGCATCAGCATGCCAAGACCGGCCATCAGGCGAAACGACCAGAACACCACGGTAGCGTTCGGGCGATCCTCAGGAGCGAACTCTTTCAACGCCGGCACCTGTTTATCAAGGCTGTGGGTGAGGATCAGGCTGCCCAGGGCCGGGATCTCAAGCCCGTAGCGGGTGCGCTCCTGCGCCATATCAGGCCAGCCAAACAGCAGCAACGGCGTTGGCTCGCCCGGCGGGTTTTCCCAGTGGCCCTCAATGGCGGCTATTTTCGCCGGCTGGTGTTTCAGGGTATTCAGACCATGCATATCGCCGATCAGCGCCTGGACGGGGGCAACCAGCAGCGTCATCCAGAGCGCCATAGAGAACATCTTACGGATCGCCGGCGACTGATTGCCGCGCAGCAGATGCCAGGCCGCCGAGGCGCCGACAAACAGCGCGCTACTGAGAAACGCCGCCACTGTCATATGCAGTAAGCGGTAGGGGAATGACGGGTTAAAGATCACCGCCAGCCAGTCGACGGGCACCACCTGGCCATCGACGATCTCAAACCCTTGCGGGGTCTGCATCCAGCTGTTAGAGGCGAGGATCCAGAAGGTCGAGATGATGGTGCCCAGCGCCACCATACAGGTGGCGAAAAAGTGCAGCCCCGGCCCCACGCGGTTCCAGCCGAAGAGCATCACTCCGAGAAAGCCTGCTTCCAGAAAGAACGCTGTCAGGACTTCATAGGTCAGCAGGGGGCCGGTAATGCTGCCCGCGAACTGAGAGAAACCGCTCCAGTTGGTGCCGAACTGATAGGCCATCACCAGCCCGGAAACCACCCCCATGCCGAAGTTGACGGCGAAGATTTTTGACCAGAAGTGGTACAGCGAGCGCCAGGTGGGATTTTTGCTTTTCAGCCACAGGCCTTCGAGTACCGCCAGGTAGCTGGCCAGCCCAATGGTGATGGCGGGAAAGATAATATGAAATGAGACCGTAAAGGCGAATTGAATTCGCGCAAGATGGAATGCATCAAGACCGAACATGCAGGACTCCACAACAAAATTGATTCAGCGCAATTTTAGGCAGGGAAGAGGCAAGGGGGCAGAAGCAGTCCGGCCATTTTTTATCATAACAGTTGGCCGCTGTTATGATTTTTCACCCTCCAGCCAAACCGGGGTTCCGGATGCCGTACGGTAGCCGTATTTATCCTGTCGAGATTAACAGCCCTTTTGGGCTTAATTTATTTTCATTCATTAGTATGAGAATCAGTAAAACCGATGAGCCGGTTAATAGTGAATTAAAAAATATTAAATTGTCGAGACATTAGACAGTTCGTACTGTATTCACTGGATAATAAAAAAAGGGAATGCCAATGTCTGAAAAAGGATTACAGAGTCTGTGCATTACGCTCGGCGTGATGATTATCTTTTGGTTTGCGTTAATCTCGCTATTCTGGGTGGTGATATTTTAAACCCGTCTCGTCCTGACGGCGGCAACGTGGACGCTTCAGGTATAACAGTTACAGGAAACTATTATTTTTTTATAACTGATATATGATAAAGGGAGGTTAACGTACGGGGACGGCCGCAATGAAAAAGTATCAACAGCTGGCGCAGCAGCTGACCGAACAGATCGCGCTTGGCGTCTGGTTGCCTGGCGATCGGCTGCCGTCGCTGCGCGAGCAGGTGGTCAGCAGCGGCATGAGCTTTATGACCGTCAGCCATGCCTATCAACTGCTGGAAAGCCAGGGGCGCATCGTCGCCCGTCCACAGTCGGGTTATTATGTCGCCCCCCAGCCGGTGAAGCTCCGGCAGCCGTCGCCACCTGCCCTGGTGACCCGCGATGAAGCTGTCGATATCAATACCTATATCTTTGAGGTGTTACAGGCCAGCCGCCAGGCGTCGATGCTACCCTTTGCCTCGGCCTTTCCGGACCCGCGTCTCTTCCCGCTGCAGCAGCTTAACCGCTCGCTGGCGCAGGTGAGCAAAACCGCCACCGCCATGAGCGTCATTGAGAACCTGCCGCCGGGCAATGCGGAGCTGCGGCACGCCATTGCCCGACGCTATGCCCTGCAGGGGATGAACATCTCGCCGGACGAGATCGTCATTACCGCCGGGGCGCTGGAGGCGCTTAACCTCAGCCTGCAGGCGGTGACCGAGCCGGGCGACTGGGTGGTGGTGGAAAACCCTTGTTTCTACGGCGCCCTGCAGGCGCTGGAGAGGCTGCGCCTGAAGGCGCTGTCGGTGGCGACCGACGTCAAAGAGGGCATTGACCTGACGGCGCTGGAAGCGGCCCTGCAAAATTACCCGGTCAAGGCCTGCTGGCTGATGACTAACGGACAAAACCCGCTCGGCTTCACCCTTAGCGCCGAAAAAAAAGCGGCGCTGGTGGCGCTGCTGGCGCGCTATAACGTGATGCTGATAGAAGATGATGTCTACAGCGAGCTTTACTTTGGTCGCGAGAAACCGTTACCGGCGAAATACTGGGATCACCAGGATATGACGCTGCACTGCAGCTCGTTTTCAAAATGTCTGGTGCCCGGGTTTCGTATCGGCTGGGTGGCGGCTGGCAAACAGGCGCGGCGGATCCAGCAACTGCAGCTGATGAGTACGCTCTCCACCAGCTCGCCGATGCAGCTAGCCCTGGTGGATTACCTGTCTACCAAGCGCTATGACGCCCACCTGCGCCGTTTGCGCCGCCAGCTGGCGGAGCGTAAACAGCTGGCCTGGCAGGCGCTGCTGCGCCATCTGCCGCCAGAGGTTATCATCCACCACAGCGACAGCGGCTACTTTCTGTGGATTGAACTGCCGGAAGGGGCCGACGCCAGTGAGCTAAGCGCCCGGGCGCTGGCCTCGCACATCAGCATTGCCCCGGGAAAAATGTTCTCCACCTCCGCCAGCTGGACCTCGTTTTTCCGTTTTAATACCGCCTGGGGCTGGGGAGAACGCGAAGAGCAGGGGGTGAGGCGGCTGGGTGAGCTTATTCGTGAGCAGCTTACCTGACGACTCAGGCTATTTTTCGTCGCCATCAACTCTCGGCAAAAATAAACGCGGGTGAGTTTTTATCAAGGCCGGTCATTATTTTACCGGCGCTCACCATAGGAAATACGCATACCCCTCCTTTTTCTCTAACTCGTTGTCTATAATCCATAAAGTTCTGCTTGTGTTGGCGATTTTTGCGTAATGCGTCCCGGGTCACAACCTGAATAAATTCCCCAGGGGGCGTTAATCCGCTGACTACCCTTATTTCAGGAGATATTTTTACGGCACGGCTGCCGCTAATTACCTTGTGACAGGAGTAACACCTGATGAGCAAAAAAATTGCCCGTTGCAGCCTTTATGTGCTGAGTATGGCCTGTTTGACCGTGCAGGCGGCGGAGCCACTCACCTCGCTGGATAAACCGGAAGGGCGGCTCGATATTATTGCCTGGCCGGGGTATATCGAACGCGGCCAGACTGACAAGCAGTACGACTGGGTCACCCAGTTTGAAAAAGAGACCGGGTGTCAGGTTAATGTCAAAACCGCCGCTACCTCTGACGAGATGGTCAGCCTGATGGCCAAGGGGGGCTACGATCTGGTGACCGCGTCGGGCGATGCTTCACTGCGTCTGATCATGGGCAAACGCGTTCAGCCGATTAACACCGCGCTGATTGCCGGCTGGCGCACCCTCGACCCACGCATTGCGCAAGGGGCATGGTTTAACGTCGGCGGTAAAGCCTATGGCACGCCGTATCAGTGGGGGCCGAACCTGCTGATGTACAACACCCGCGTATTCCCGACGCCGCCGGACAGCTGGAGCGTGGTCTTCGTTAAACAGAACCTGCCGGACGGCAAAACCAATCAGGGACGCGTGCAGGCCTATGATGGCCCGATCTATATCGCTGACGCCGCGTTGTTCGTTAAAGCCACCCAGCCGCAGCTGGGCATTAAAGACCCCTATCAACTGACCGAAACCCAGTATAACGCGGTGCTGAAAGTACTGCGCGACCAGCAACCGCTGATCCATCGCTACTGGCATGACGCCACCGTGCAGATGAACGACTTCAAAAACGAAGGGGTGGCCGCCTCCAGCTCGTGGCCCTATCAGGCCAACGGCCTGAAGGCTGAAGGCCAGCCCATCGCCACCGTGTTTCCGAAGGAGGGGGTGACCGGCTGGGCGGATACCACCATGTTGCACAGCGAAGCGAAGCATCCGGTCTGCGCCTACAAATGGATGAACTGGTCGCTCACGCCGAAGGTGCAGGGCGATGTGGCGGCCTGGTTCGGCTCGCTCCCGGTGGTGCCAGAGGGGTGTAAAGCCAGCGCGCTGCTCGGTGATAAAGGCTGTGAAACCAACGGCTATGACCAGTTTACCCGGATCCACTTCTGGAAAACGCCGGTTGCCGAAGGCGGAAAATTCGTGCCCTACAGCCGCTGGACTCAGGACTATATTGCGATAATGGGCGGCCGCTAAGGACGGGAGGCAGACAATGACGTACGCGGTCGAGTTTCAGAATGTTTCGCGCCTGTACGGCGATGTGCGGGCCGTCGATGGGGTTAGCATAGGCATTCGCGATGGTGAATTTTTCTCGATGCTGGGGCCCTCCGGTTCGGGCAAAACCACCTGCCTGCGGCTGATTGCCGGTTTCGAGCAGCTCTCCGGCGGCACCATCCGTATTTTCGGTCAGCTGGCCAGCGAACTGCCGCCCTGGCAGCGGGATGTGAATACGGTGTTCCAGGACTATGCGCTGTTTCCCCATATGTCGATCCTCGACAACGTCGCCTACGGCCTGATGGTCAAAGGCATGGCGAAGAAAGCGCGCCATGCCCGCGCCCAGGAAGCGCTGGAAAAGGTGGCCCTTGGTTTTGCTCATCATCGCAAGCCTTCTCAGCTCTCCGGCGGCCAGCGGCAGCGGGTCGCTATTGCCCGGGCGCTGGTGAACCAGCCGCGGGTGCTGCTGCTCGATGAGCCGCTGGGCGCGCTGGATTTGAAGCTGCGCGAGCAGATGCAGGTGGAGCTGAAAAAGCTGCAGCAGTCGCTGGGGATCACCTTCATCTTCGTGACCCACGACCAGAGCGAAGCGTTGTCGATGTCAGACCGCGTGGCGGTGTTTAACAATGGGCGCATCGAGCAAGTGGATGCGCCGCAGGATCTCTATCTGCATCCGAAAACCGCGTTTGTCGCTGGCTTTGTCGGCACCGCCAACGTCTTTGAAGCCGAGGCGGCCCGGCGATTGTGCGGCATGCCGGGCAGCTGGTCGCTGCGTCCGGAGCATGTTCGCCTGCAGGGCGGCGGCGAGGTTCAGGTACAGGGCGTGGTGCAGGCGGTACAGTATCAGGGGGCGGCGACACGGATTGAGCTCAGGCTGGCGGAGGGGGACAAGCTGCTGGTCAGCCAGGCGAATATCGATGGCGCGGCGGCAGCCAGCGCCCCGCGGATGGGGCAAACGGTGCTGGCGTCATGGTCGCGGTCAGCGATGACCCCGCTGGAAAGCGGAGGCTGAGATGACCATGACGATGATTCCTGCGCAGACCGGGCGCGTATCCGGGATCTTCTGGCGTCGGCCAGCATTGGGCCTGTTTTTACTGCTGCTCGGGCCGCTGATGTGGTTTGGCATCGTCTATCTGGGATCGCTCCTGACCCTGCTGTGGCAGAGTATTTATACCTTTGACGACTTCACCATGTCGGTGACCAGCGACTTTACGCTGGCCAACCTGCGGGCGCTGTTCAACCCCGCCAATTACGACATTATTGTCCGTACCCTGGTGATGGCCCTGAGTGTGACGCTCGGCAGCGCCATTCTGGCGCTGCCGATGGCCTGGTACATGGCTCGCTATACCAGCGGCAAAATGAAGGCTTTCTTTTATATCGCGGTGATGTTGCCGATGTGGGCCAGCTATATCGTCAAAGCCTACGCGTGGGTACTGCTGCTGGCCAAAGATGGTGTGGCGCAGTGGTTTCTGGGCCATCTTGGACTGGAAGGGGCGCTGAATGCGCTTCTGACCGTCCCGGCGGTCGGCGGCAACACCTTGTCCACCTCCGGGCTGGGACGCTTTCTGGTGTTCGTCTACATCTGGCTGCCGTTTATGATCCTGCCGGTGCAGGCGGCGCTGGAGCGCATTCCGGGCTCCTTGCTGCAGGCGTCGGCCGATCTTGGCGCCGGGCCACGACAGACCTTCCGCTATGTGGTTCTGCCGCTGGCTATCCCCGGCATTGCCGCCGGATCGATTTTCACCTTCTCGCTGACGCTGGGCGACTTTATCGTGCCGCAGCTGGTCGGGCCGCCGGGGTACTTTATCGGCAACATGGTCTACTCACAGCAGGGGGCGATAGGCAATATGCCGATGGCGGCGGCGTTCACCCTGGTGCCGATCGTGCTGATTGCCCTTTATCTGGCGTTCGTGAAACGTCTGGGAGCCTTCGATGCACTCTGAACGCGCACCCTGGTATCTGCAACTGGCGACCTGGGGCGGAGTGGTGTTCCTCCACTTCCCGCTGCTGATCATTGCCATCTATGCTTTTAATACGGAGGATGCGGCCTTCAGCTTTCCGCCGCAGGGGCTGACGCTACGCTGGTTTAGCGAGGCAGCAGGGCGTAGCGATATTCTCGAATCCGTGACGTTGTCACTTAAAATTGCCGCCCTGTCGACGGCCATTGCCTTAGTACTTGGCACGCTGGCTGCAGGTGCCCTGTGGCGCAGCACTTTTTTTGGTAAGAATGCGGTATCGCTACTGCTGCTGTTACCGATCGCCCTGCCGGGGATCATTACCGGCCTGGCGCTGCTGACGGCGTTTAAAGCCGTCGGTCTCGAGCCAGGGCTACTGACCATTGTGGTGGGGCACGCGACCTTTTGTGTGGTGGTGGTGTTTAACAATGTCATCGCCCGCTTTCGTCGGACCTCGTGGAGCCTGGTGGAAGCCTCGATGGATCTGGGCGCGACCGGCTGGCAGACCTTTCGCTACGTGGTGTTGCCCAATCTGGGATCGGCGCTGCTGGCGGGGGGAATGCTGGCCTTCGCGCTGTCGTTTGATGAAATTATCGTCACTACTTTTACCGCGGGGCATGAGCGTACATTGCCGCTGTGGTTACTGAATCAGCTGGGGCGGCCGCGCGATGTGCCCGTCACCAACGTTGTCGCGCTGTTGGTGATGCTGGTAACGACGATACCAATCTTAGGGGCCTGGTGGCTCACCCGTGACGGCGATAACGACGCCGGAAACGGGAAATAAAACCATGAAACAGGATAATGCTATGCAACACAACCTTTTGATAAACGGTAAGTTAGTGGCAGGTGAAGGCGAAAAGGTGCCGGTATACAACCCTGCGACCGGCGATGTGATCCTGGAGATTGCCGAAGCGACAGCGGCCCAGGTCGATGCCGCCGTTGAGGCGGCGGATCGGGCGTTCGATGCCTGGAGCCAGACAACGCCGAAAACGCGCTCGGAATGTTTGCTGAAGCTGGCGGACGCCGTCACGGCGCAGGCGGAGACCCTGGCGCAGCTGGAGTCGCTGAACTGCGGCAAGCCGTTGCACTGCGTGATTAACGATGAGATGCCGGCCATTGCGGACGTCTTCCGCTTCTTCGCCGGCGCCGCCCGCTGCCTGCCGGGAATGGCCGCCGGAGAGTATCTCGAAGGGCATACCTCAATGATCCGCCGCGACCCGGTGGGCGTGGTGGCTTCCATTGCTCCGTGGAACTATCCCCTGATGATGGCGGCCTGGAAGCTGGCCCCGGCGCTGGCGGCAGGCAACTGCGTGGTGATAAAACCCTCGGAGATCACTCCCCTGACGGCGCTGAAGCTGGCGGAGCTGGCAAAAGATATCTTCCCCGAAGGGGTGATCAACGTGCTGTTTGGCCGCGGCAAAACGGTAGGCGACCCGCTGACCTCGCATGCCAAAGTGCGAATGGTTTCGCTGACCGGGTCGATTGCCACCGGGGCCCATATCATCAGCCATACCGCCTCGTCGATCAAACGCACCCACATGGAGCTGGGCGGCAAGGCGCCGGTCATTGTTTTTGACGACGCGGATATCGATGCGGTAGTCGACGGGGTACGAACCTTCGGCTTTTATAACGCCGGCCAGGACTGCACGGCTGCCTGCCGGATCTACGCTCAGCAGGGTATTTACGACCAACTGGTGGAGAAACTCGGGGCGGCGGTGGCCAGCCTGAAAATGGGCGCGCCAGAGGATGCCTCTACCGAGCTGGGACCGCTGAGCTCGCTGGCGCATCTTGAAAGGGTCAGTGCCGCAGTGGAAGCCGCAAAGGCACTGCCGCATATTAAAGTGGTCACCGGCGGTCGCCGGGCTGACGGCGCGGGCTATTACTTCCAGCCGACGCTGCTCGCTGGCGCCCGGCAGGAAGACGGCATTGTGCAGCGCGAAGTGTTTGGCCCGGTGGTCAGTGTGACGCCTTTCAGCGATGAAGCGCAGGCCCTGAGCTGGGCGAATGATTCCCAGTATGGTCTGGCGTCCTCAGTATGGACGAAAGATGTAGGCCGCGCCCACCGGCTTAGCGCCAGGCTGCAGTATGGCTGCACATGGGTCAACACCCACTTTATGCTGGTGAGTGAAATGCCGCACGGCGGCCAGAAACTGTCGGGCTACGGAAAGGACATGTCGATGTATGGCCTTGAGGATTACACCGTGGTCCGCCATGTCATGGTTAAGCATGGCTAAAGCATTGACCCTGTAGTGGCTGGCGATGATTGCGCGACGGTTGTGTTAGTTCGCTAATAGTCACAATGGCAAAAATTGTCAAAACTCTGCGAGGGGGATATGAGATTATTCTGATGCCCCTTCAAGAGCTAAGCCAATGTGAGTGCCGGAGATAAGCGCCGGATGGGGTCCGCCAGTCACCCAGGGCGCGTTGCGCCCGGCGGGTGAGGCGACAACGTCGCGGTTCGCGAGCGTATCCCGGCCTCTGCCTGTTGGCAGGGGCTTTTTTATGCCCGCCGCGTCGCGGGATGAAGACCGAATGGCCATCAGGAAACGCATCGTCTGCCCGCCATTCAGCGCTTGGTTTTTTTGCTCGGTAAACTGGCGCTACGACGGTCACGAATATAGGAAATAAGATTATACACCGCCGCGACCAGCAGGATCAGCGCGATGACCAGCGTGATGATTCCGGACATATCCACCTCGAAATATAAAAAGCGCCCTGGCGCCAAAACATTACCAATAGTTATGAATGTAAGTATTATCTGAAGGGAAGGCAAATGATATTTGTTGTCATTTAGCGCTATTTTTGGCGATTAACCGCGAGATCCACAATGAAGGGTTTATGTAACAACGGTTTGTAGCGGCCTTTTATCGTATTAAGATGGAGGCCCAGCACGGAATATCGCATTTTTGGTGAACGCGGCGACAATCTTTTCCCCCTGAGAACGGGGACATATTATCTTTATCAGACCAATCGAATTGCCCTGAACCGAAATTATTTCACGACTATAAATAAGGATTTAATATTTGCTGTTATTGCATGATATTTGTTCTGAATATTAAATATTCCGTGAGGCGGGCAAAATGCAGGCTGCAGGGGCGCGCGGGCGCTCCCGGGTTTGACTTTCCGTCGCTGCTCATGCGATCATTTAGCGCATATTAGGTTTAACGTTGATGTCGCTGTGAAAATTTTGGCTTTTATTCTGCTGGCTATCGGCGCTGTGACGCTGAGCTATGGTAACGCCCCGGCAAAACGCATTCAGGGCTGTGAGAACGCGGGAGTGGGGCAGGCCGTCTGCGCTGCCGCCGAATGGGATAGCGAACAGATGAATTTTCTGCCGCACTATAACCATGAGCTTAATAAGGTTATTGCGGCAGGCCAGTCAGCACCTGTCGCTTATAACCCTAATAATATCGCTAATGTCCGCACGTAAAGTCCGTGCGTAAAAAAGCAGCCCCAGTGGGCTGCTTTTTTAGGTTTCGTTGCTGAGTAAAATCATTAAAACCAGCCAAATCTCACGGACAGCAGGCTGATAAGTACGCACGCGGCGCAGACATTAATCAGAATGACGGTTTTGCTGGAGACATCCATAACGCCACCTTAATGAGTAAGTCCCTAAAGGTATAGTACGGCGCCTGCGGTTGCGCTATCGGATTAAGACGAATCAGGCTTTATTCTCAATATTCAGCCCGTTTCAGAATTTGTTATACAGGTATCTCTGAATCACGACGTCATGGCAGATAATCATCCCACCATGGAACGCCCCTCAGGGAAGGAAGAGTAAGAATGACGTTATATCAAAAAATGCTGGTGTTTTACGCCATTATGGGCGTGATATGCGCCGTGATTAGCTGGTTTTTGACCAAAGAGAGCCGGGTGATCCGCCTGCTGGCGGCCCTGTTGATCGGCGCCACCTGGCCGTTCAGCTTTCCGATGGCGCTGCTCGTCTCGCTGTTTTAACCTTCAGATGCCGGACGGCAGAAAAGGGTGGCGGAAAGGGTAAGATTACTGTATAAAAAACCAGTAACCTTATCATGGAGGCATACAGGTGAACGGTTTCTTTTCTTCCGTCGCAGGCGCCACGCTGCGCTGGCTCGATCTTCCGGGAGATGGCCTCCCGGTGGTGTTTATCCACGGCCTCGGCTGTGCGTCATCTTATGATTATCCCCGCGTCGCCAGCGATCCTGCTCTGAACGGACGGCGCAAAATACTCATCGATCTGCCAGGCTTCGGCTACAGCGATAAACCGCACGAATTTAGTTACAACATACATATTCAAGCGCAAGTCGTGGAGCAGCTACTTAACCATCTGCGCCTGCAGCGCTTCGCGCTGTTCGGTCATAGCATGGGAGGAAGCATCGCCATCGAAGCGGCGGGGTTGCTGGGCGAGCGCGTGACCACGCTGCTGGTCTCAGAACCCAATCTGTTCGCCGGCGGTGGTGAGTACAGCAGGCGCATTGCGGCGCAGACAGAGGCGGCCTTTATTGCCGAAGGCTATGCCAGAATGCTGGCTGAGGAGCGCTCGCCATGGGCCGGCTGTTTGCAAAACAGCGCGCCCTGGGCCGTCTGGCGGGCCGCCAGCAGCCTGATGCGTGGCAGCGATACACCCTGGTTTACTCAGCTCTGCCAGCTGTACTGTCAAAAAAGGCTGATCGTCGGCGAGCTCTCGCTACCTTATGCCGATATTGACCTGGCTGAGGCGCAGGGGATCCCGGTCGGGATTGTGCCCCGCGGGGGGCACTCGATGGCGTGGGAGAATCCGCAAGGGCTGGCGCAGATCATCGCCAGCCAGGGTTAAAAGAATACCGGCTCAGAAAGGGAGTTCGCGGGGCTGGGTCTGGAGTGTTATCCAGCGCAGTTCGGTGAATTCCGCGATGCCGGCCCGCCCCCCAAAGCGGCCATAGCCCGAGGCTTTGCAGCCGCCAAACGGCATTTGCGCTTCATCATGCACCGTTGGGCCATTGATATGGCAAATGCCCGTTTGCAGACGTTGCGCCACGTTCCACGCTCTGGCGCTGTCGCGGCTGTAGACCGCAGCGGAAAGACCGTATTCACTGTCGTTGGCCACCGTCAGCGCCTCTTCTTCATTCTTAACCCGAATAATCGCTTTTACCGGGCCGAAGGACTCTTCGTTCCACAGCCGCATCTCGCGGGTCACGCCGTCCAGCAAGGTCGGCGCCATGTGGGTATCGCTGGCTTTACCACCGGTTAGCAGGCGAGCGCCTTTGGCTAACGCATCGTCGATTAAGGCGTTGCAGCGGGTGATGGTGTTCATATCAACCACCGGCCCCGTCAGGCTGGCGGGCAGGGCGGCGGCGCGCCTGGCCAGCAGCGGGATAAACACCTCTGCTACGGCGTTGTCGACAATAATGCGCTCGGTGGACATGCAGATCTGGCCGGCGTTGGCGAATGCGCCAAAAACCGCGCCCGCCGCCGCTTGCTCGATATCAGCATCGTCCAGCACCAGCAGCGGCGCTTTACCGCCGAGCTCCAGCACCGCCGGTTTAAGATATTGCCCGCAGGTGCGGGCGATAATCCGCCCCACCGGCGTGGAGCCGGTAAAGTTAACGCGCCGCACCGCCGGGTGGGCGATGAGCGACTCCACCAGTGCCGGCGCATCTTCAGGCGCACAGGTAAGATAGTTCACCACCCCAGGTGGGAAGCCCGCCGCGTCAAGGGCGTCGATAATCAGTCCCTGAGTGGCCGGCGACAGCTCCGCGCCCTTGAGGATCACTGCGTTGCCGCAGGCCAGCGGCGTTGCCAGCGCCCGGGTAGCCAGAATCAGCGGTGCGTTCCACGGCGCCATGCCCAGCACCACCCCCGCCCCCTGGCGGACGCCCATCGCCAGGTTGCCCGGCACGTTGGAAGGAATAATTTGCCCTTCAATTTGGGTGGTCAGCGCCGCCGCTTCGCGCAGGATATCGGCCGCCAGATGAACGTTAAAGCCGGCCCAGTGCGCGGTCGCGCCGGTCTCCGCCGCCATGGCGGCGATAAATTTAGCCTCCCGCAACAGCATATGTTCCGCCGCGTCGAGCAGTAAACGGCGTCGTTCCGCCGGAGAGGTATCACGCCACAGCGGGAAGGCTTTGGCCGCGGCTTCGACGCAGCGTTTGCCGTCGGCGAGACTGGCGGCCGCAGCCACCGAGGCGACGTCGTCGTGGGCCGGGTGGCGTCGGGTAAAGGTGCGGCGGCCTTCGGCATCGTGCCACTGGCCGTCAATGTACAGATTGCAGGTGATTGTCATGGTGGAAACCTCTTGTTCTGCGGTTCCCCCAGTGTACCGGGCACTACTGACAGTGAGCGTGAGCAGGGCGGTTATCGCACATTTTTTTGCAGGAATTATGTGTGGCTCACAACATCCCGACACTTGCTGGCGTAAAAAACAGCGCTACGCCGATTAAACCAGCGATTTCAGCGTGATTTGCATAAGGTGATAGCCATTGATTATTTGCCGGGGGCGGGCGCCTGTGCTGATATTACGGTTCTTATAATCAATAATCAGGACTTATAACCATGTCTACAGGGAAAACCACGCTGGCGCTGCTGCTGAGCGCACTGCTGCCGGCCGGCACCGCCTGGGCCGCAGGCAATGACACACTGGTCTACTGCTCAGAAGCCTCTCCGGAGTCCTTTAATCCGCAAATCGCCAGCTCCGGCCCGTCGTTCGTCGCCAGCTCGCAGGTGCTGTATAACCGCCTGGTCACCTTTGACCCGGTGAAGAACACGCCGATCCCGTCGCTGGCCACCGAGTGGCACGTCTCTGAGGATGGCAAAACCTGGACCTTTACTCTGCGTCAGGGGGTGAAGTTCAACAGCAACAAATTCTTCAAACCAACCCGCGATTTTAACGCCGACGACGTCCTGTTTTCCGTGCTGCGCCAGATGGATCCTCAGCATCCCTATCACAAGGTGTCGCAGGGGAATTATGAGTACTTCCACGACGTGGGCCTCGATAAGTTGATTAAGTCGGTGAAAAAGGTCGATGACTATCACGTCCAGTTCGTGCTTAACGAGCCGAACGCGGCGTTTCTTGCCGACTGGGGCATGGACTTCGCCTCTATTCTGTCGGCGGAGTATGGCGAGGCGATGCTGAAGAAAGGGACGCCGGAGAATGTTGATAACTGGCCTGTCGGTACCGGGCCGTATGCCCTGCAGCAGTATAAAGTGGATTCCCAAATCCGCTATATCGCCAATCCCCACTACTGGGAAGGCGAGGTACCGACTAAGCACCTGATTTTCTCCATTACGCCGAACGTCGAGACCCGTCTTGCGAAACTGCAGACCAACGAGTGCCAGATTATTCCTGCGCCTTCGCCGGTTCAGTTCCCGGTGATTAAGGGCAATAAAGATCTGGCGCTGCATGCGGTTGAGGCGCTGAACGTCGGCTATCTGGCGTTCAACACGGAGAAAAAACCGTTTGATAATGTGCTGGTGCGCCAGGCATTAAACTATGCCACCGACAAGCAAGCGATCGTCAAGGCGGTATTCCTCGATTCCGGCAGCGTGGCGAAATCACCGATCCCATCCACGATGCTCGGGTATAAGAAAGATCTCCCGGACTATGACTACGATCCGCAGAAAGCCAAAGCGCTGCTCAAGCAGGCGGGTCTGGAGCAAGGGACGGAAGTGACCCTGTGGTCGATGCCGGTCCAGCGCCCCTACAACCCGAACTCGAAGCGGATCGCCGAAATGATCCAAAACGACTGGGCTAAAGTGGGCGTGAAAGCGAAGATTGTCAGCTATGAATGGGGCGAATACCTTGCTGGTATGCGCAAGGGAGAAGATGACAGCGCATTGTTTGGCTGGATGTCGGACAACGGCGACCCGGACAACTTTGCCGGCACGCTGCTCAGCTGTGATAATATCCAGACCGGCTCCAATGTCGCCCGCTGGTGCGATAAGTCCTATGACGCGCTGGTGAAGAAAGCGCTGCTGGTGAGCGATCCGCAGGCGCGCGCCAAACTCTATGAACAGGCGCAAGCGATCTTCTACCAGCAGGCGCCGTGGATCACCCTGGCGACAGGCAAGACCTTCTATGCCACCCGTAGCAACGTCAGCGGCTACCGCGTGAGCATGATGGGGAGTGATTTTTCCAAAGCGAAGCTGAATTAAGCGAAAGGAGAACAGGATGGCACATCTGGATGAGGTTATCGTCAAAGTCGATGACACCCTTGCCGAGGGCGTTATCACTCATATGAATGAGCTGCTGATCGCCCTGAGCGATGATCCACAACTCAGCCGTGAGGAACGCTATACCCAGCAGCAGCGCCTGCGCACTGCCATCGCCCACCATGGGCGACAGCATCAGGAAGAGCTGGACGCACGCCGCGAGCAGCTGACGAAAGGTGGCGCGATCCTCTGAAGATGCGCTCAGAACTGGCGCCTGGCCACCAGCCAGGCGCCCACCACCAGCATCACCGCGCCGCATACCGGCCCAATCAGCGCCCGCACCGGCACGCCGTGGGCGCGTACTAAATCCATGATCAACCCGCCAACCAGCTGGCTGGCGACCAGTACCGCAATGGTGGTGGCCGCGCCCACGCTCTGATAGCCGCTGATGCTGGCGAAGACGAAAAAGGACCCCAGCAGGCCGGGGATCAGCGTCCACCACTTCACGCTCAGGGCCAGCTCCTGAAAGCCGGCGACGCCCTGGCGCAGCAGTAACATCGTCACGAAAATAACGATCCCCACCAGCGAATTGAGCAGCATGGCGATAAGGATCGTTGACGCCGACTGGGTGATACGCACCATCAGGGTATTTTGCACCACCAGACCAACGCCGGCGGCGACCAGACAGGCGAGGGTGAGCGACGCATTCATGCCTTGCCGTCCGGATCCTGACGCTCATCCAGCTGCAGCTGCATAAAGGTGAGATCCAGCCAGCGACCAAATTTGGTTCCTACCTGCGGCATCTGCCCGGTGGTGATAAAGCCCAGCGTTTCATGCAGATGCAGCGAAGCGTGGTTCTGCGATTCGATACCGGCGACCATCACATGTTTATTCAGCCGACGCGCTTCGGCGATCAGCGCAACCAGCAGTTTGCGACCCAGTCCTTTCCCCTGATGATCGGGGTGAACGTACACCGAATGCTCCACGGTGTGGCGGAAACCGTCAAACGCGCGCCAGTCGCCAAACGAGGAATAGCCGGTGATGACGCCGTTTTCCTCGTTCACCAGCACCGGAAAGCCGGCCAGCTGGCGGGCTTCAAACCACGCGATACGGTTGTCGGTATCCACGGTTTTATCATTCCAGATGGCGGCGGTATGCACGACGGCGTGGTTATAGATCTCGGCGATCGCCGCACAGTCGTCTTTAATGGCAGGGCGGATGGACATAGCAAACCTCAGTTTTTGTACACTATAGTAGTACGATATTATTACAATAATGAACATCGCACTGTCATCCGTTTTCCGCATAATTTTTTCTGATGACCCGGTAATAACGCGGCCCGACGGGCAGTTGTGTAATGGGTGGTCGCACACTATAGTATTACGTTATGAATACTATAGAAGACAACCTCAATCAGCGCATCAGTGCACGCATCCGCATCGAGCGCGAGTCCCGCGGCTGGTCGCTGAACGACCTCGCCGAACGGGCCGGCGCCTCACGGGCGATGATCCATAAAATCGAGCGCGGCGAAAGCAGCCCGACGGCCTCGATGCTGGGCCGTCTTTCCGGCGCCTTCGGCATCAGTATGTCAACGCTGATCGCCCGGGCGGAAATGCAGGAGGGTAAGCTGCTACGCTTCGCCAGCCAGCCGGTGTGGCACGACCCGCAAAGCCACTATCTCCGCCGCCATGTCTCGCCGCGCAGCGATCTGCCGATCGATCTGGTGCAGATTGAGCTGCCGCCCGGCAGCGATGTGCCCATGCCGGCCTCTTCCTATGCGCTCGCCCGCCAGCTTATCTGGCTGCAGCAGGGCGAGCTGGTGTTCATCGAAGGGAATACCCGTCATGAGATGCAGAAGGGGGATTGTCTGGAGCTTGGCCCGCCCAACGACTGTCGCTTTATCAATGAATCTGCGGAGACCTGCGTCTATCTGGTGGTTCGCCTTAATCAATCGCCATCCGGCTCTTAATGGTAAAGCACGTTGCGCATAAAGCAGCTAGCCTCAGTACAGTCTGCTAACAAGAGGAGTTTGCTATGACAGATCAACCGCAACGCCAACACCGCTGGGTACTGGCTTCCCGCCCCCATGGTGAACCGACGGCAGAGAATTTCCGCCTGGAAGAGAGCGAGGTGCCGACGCCGGGACCGGGGCAGGTTCTGCTGCGTACCGTTTATTTATCGCTCGACCCCTATATGCGCGGGCGCATGAGCGACGCACCTTCTTATTCGCCACCGGTGGCCATTGGCGCGGTGATGGTGGGAGGGACCGTGAGCCGCGTGGTCACCTCAAATCATGCTGATTTTCAACCCGGCGACTGGGTGCTGGGCTACAGCGGCTGGCAGGATTATGAACTCTCCGATGGCAACGGACTGGTGAAGCTGGGTGACGACCCGCAACACCCGTCCTGGTCGCTGGGAGTTCTGGGGATGCCGGGCTTCACCGCCTACATGGGATTGCTGGACATCGGGCAGCCGAAGGCGGGCGAAACGCTGGTGGTCGCCGCGGCCACCGGGCCGGTTGGCGCCACGGTCGGACAGATCGGCAACATTAAGGGCTGCCGTACCGTCGGGATTGCCGGCGGCGCGGAGAAGTGTCGCTATGCGGTTGAGACGTTAGGTTTTGATGTCTGCCTTGACCATCGCGCCGCGGATTTCGCCGAACAGCTGGCCCAGGCCTGCCCGCAGGGCATTGACGTTTACTACGAAAATGTCGGCGGCAAGGTCTTTGACGCGGTGCTGCCGCTGCTGAATACCGCGGCGCGGGTCCCGGTCTGCGGGCTGGTGAGCGGCTATAACGCCACCGGTTTGCCGGACGGGCCGGATCGTCTGCCGCTGCTGATGGCGACCATCCTCAAGAAGCGCATTCGGATGCAGGGCTTTATTATCGGCCAGGATTACGGGCATCGGATCGCGGAATTCCAGCAGCAGATGGGGCGCTGGGTGCAGGAGGGGAAAATCAAATATCGCGAACAGCTGATCGACGGTCTGGAGCAGGCGCCGCAGGCGCTGATCGGCCTGTTAAAAGGTGAGAACTTCGGTAAGGTGGTGATCCGCGTCGCGGCGGACGACTAGTCCGGCGGATCCGACTTACTCTGCCCCTTTTCCCGCGACGGAAAAGGGGCATGTCAGGCGTGTCAGGCGTGTCAGGCGTGTCAGGCGTGTCAGGCGTGTCAGGCGTAAAAGGCTAACCGCTGGGCGAGCAGATCGACAAAGGCTTCGCGGTCCACATCCAGCATCAGGGTGGTATTGGGCCGATTGCCAGTCAGATGGTAGTAATCGACCACCGTCATCCCCTGGGTATATTTTCCTTCCGTTTCCACGCCGACCCAGCGTTCGATAGTGGTAAATATCTCCGGCTTGAGGAGCCAGGCGATGGTGCAGGGATCGTGCAGCGGCGCGCCGTCGAACCCCCACTTTTCATCCTTGTGGTAGGCCATAAAGAAGTCGAGCAGCTCGGCGACAATGGTCGACACCGGATTGCCAATCTGGCGGAATCGCTCGATATCGGCGGGAAGGATTTGCGCCTTATGGGTGACGTCAAGGCCTGCCATCACCACCGGGATCCCCGACTGAAAGACCATTTCCGCGGCCTGCGGATCGACGAAAATATTAAACTCTGCCGCTGGCTGCCAGTTGCCCAGCCCCATTGCGCCCCCCATGATCACGATGCGGGCGATTTTCGCGTGCAGCTCCGGGTGGCAGGCGAGCAGCAGAGCCACGTTAGTTTGTGGTCCGGTGGCCACCAGAGTTACCGGCTCCTGGCTCTCGCGCAGCACCCTGGCCATCAACTCGACGGCGGTGCAGTTCTGCGGGGCAAAGGTCGGTTCCGGCAGGCTTGGGCCATCCAGTCCGCTCTCGCCGTGCACGTTATCGGCGATGATCAGATCGCGCATCAACGGTTTCCGAGCGCCGCCGGCAACCGGGATATCCGGCCGGTTCAGCAGCGTCAGCATACGCAGCACGTTGCGCAGGGTCTTGTCCGGCGTCTGATTGCCGGCGGAAGCGGTGACGGCTTTCACCTCCAGCTCCGGCGAGGCGAGGGCGAGGACCAGGGCGATCGCGTCATCATGTCCCGGATCGCAATCAATCATCATCGGCAGTGCCATAGCAGCTCCTTGTTGGCGTTGTTCTGTGACCAGACTAACGCTGTGAGGCGAGGCAGACGAGATGGTGTGCAGAATAGTGTGATGGAGGCCACGATTGCTGCGATGGCATCGCGTATCGTCAGGCGATCGTCCGCAGTCATATTGCCTCACCTTGCGATGGCGCAAGCCGGCGCCCGGCGCGGCGCGATATAATGAAAAAATCGCTAATCCTTACGGATATTAATGGTTTGCTTTTCAGCGAGCGGATTCTTATCCTTAAGAAAACTCAAGAGGTTATTACGATGAAAGATGTAGTAGATAAATGCAGCACCAAAGGCTGCGCCATTGATGTCGGTACCATCATTGATAACGAGGACTGCGTCTACCGGGCTGAGAAAATGTTCCCGAGCCGCGAAGAAGCAGAATCCACCGTTGCCGCCGTGCGCGAACGTGCCGCCGCCGCGGCGCCGGCCAGTGAACCGCCGCAGGTCGATTACACCATCGCCGCCGCTGGCGACGAGGTTAAACTCGATCTCTCCATCGCTTTCTCCTGCCAGGCGGAAAAGATCATTTTCGAGTTATCCCTGCGAAATCTGCTTTAACCCGCGTCCGTGAGGAAAACGCCACATCGTTAAGCCTTCCCCGCCAATCACCGCCGGCGGGGAAGGGGCGTGTTATTCGAAGCGCCAGGCGAGGTTCAGGCCGATGCCGTAGTTGCGTCCGGGAGCAGGCTCGTAGTAGCGCCCGTTGGATTCATTAACGATAACGGACCCGACGTACTCCCGGTCGAAAAGGTTGTCGACGCGGCCGAACAGATCCATGTCCATCCTGCCGTAGCTCCATTTATAGCCGGTCGTCAGGCCAACCACCGTCCAGGAAGGCGCTTTAGCCGTGTTTTCGTCATTGGCCATGATGTCGCTCATGTAGCGAATATCGCTGCCGGCGTACCAGCCCTGCTCCGGCTGGTAGCCAAAGGAGGCGTAGCCCATATTGCGCGCGATCCCCGGAATGCGGTTGCCGTTGCAGCTGGCGTCGTCGCAGACGTTGGTGCGATAGGTCGCGTCCAGCCAGGTCCATGCCGCCTTCAGACGCCAGCTCTCGCCAAACTGCTGATCCAGCCCCAGCTCCATCCCCTGACGACGGGTCTTGCCGGCGTTTTTATAGCTGGTGCGCCCGCCGCTGCTGCTGTCGACCACGATCTCATTATCGGTATTGGTCTGGAACAGGGCGGCGGTGAACAGCCCGTTGCCAATCCGCGTCTTACTGCCGATCTCCACCGTGTCGTTGGTGGAGGGCTTCAGGCCGAAATTGAGGCCGCTCTGGTTATCGGAGCGGTATGACAGTTCGTTAATGGTCGGCGTCTCGAAGCCGCGGCCAGCGGAGAGGTAGACGTTCCACGCGTCGGTCAGGGCATACTTCAGCGAGCCTGCGGGCAGCCATTTGTGATAGCTGGCATCGCCGCTGTCATCGCCATTGCCCGGGGTGATGTAGTAGTCATTCGAGTCGAACCATACTGAGCTGTAGCGAACCCCGGCATCGAGCGAGAGTTTTTCCGTTAACTGCCACTGGGTCTGCAGGTAGGGGTCGACGTTCCACATCAGGTTGCGTTCGTTACGGCGCAGCGCGCCCTGTTCGCCATACTGTGGCGCGCCGTTGACCATCACAAAGTTATCATACCCTTTGCGGCGCTCGCTCATGTTCTCGTAATCGAGACCGGCGGTCAGGGTGACGGGCACCAGCCACTCTCCGCGATGGGTCAGGCGGGTATCGATCCCCTGGTAGTGACGGGTGAGATCGATCACCCCGCCGGCATGGCTCGGTTTCAGCTGCGGCGCGCGCGGGATCGACTGGAACTGCGTGGTTTCACGTTCACCGGCGTACATCATGACGCTGAGATCGTCCTGGGCGCTGAGCTGGCGCTCATAGCGCAGGCCGGCCTGGGTCTGCCGGGTATTCTTGCGGGTATTATACTGGTCGCCGCGCGGCGACTGGCGCGGGTTATCGCGCCATTCGTCGGCGGTTAAGCCGCCGGCGTCATTGGCTTTGATATCCACGCTGTTCAGCAGCAGCGTCAGCTTACTGACATCGTTGATGCGCACCCCCAGTCGGGCGTTCGCCAGATTTTTGCGTGCGCCGCTGTGATCGCGATAGCCATGAGTGGTGAAGCGGTTGGTCGAGACCGTGTAATCCACATCGCCTGCATGGCTGCCGTCGCCAACCGCGCCAGTGGCCTTCATCCCGTAGTGCCAGGTACCGAAGCTGCCATAGTAGCTGCTGGCTTCCACGGTGGGCGGCTGGGTGCCGGTCTGGCTGGTGACGTTGATCACCCCGCCGGACGAGTTACCGTACAGGGCAGAGAAGGGGCCGCGCAGCACCTCAATAGTGTCGACGCTGCCAATATCGATATTCGAGGTCTGCCCCTGGCCGTCGGGCATGGTCGCCGGAATGCCATCGACATAGATGCGCAGTCCGCGTACGCCATAGGTTGAGCGGGAGCCAAAGCCACGAATCGACAGTTGCAGATCCTGGGCATAGTTTTGCCGGTTCTGCACCTGCAAGCCCGGTACGGCGCCCAGTGATTCAGAGAGGTTGACGCGCGGGGCGGCCTGGCGCATTTCATCCCCATTGACCACGCTGACGGCGGCGGGGGTATCCAGTTCAGAAACAGTGGTTGGCGCGGCGGTCACCACCATGGTTTGTTCATCAGCGGCCTGGGCGGCGGCGATGAGCGGCAGCAGCAGAGCCGGCAGGGCCGCGTGACGCACGGACAGGATTTTCATCGATAGTACTCGGGAAACGAACCAAATGGAACATATGTAGATATGTTACCCCGTTTGTAAAATATTTGAAAATTATTAACCGTCGTTGGTTAACGGATAGTGCTTCTTGCTGATGAATTTACCGAACAACAACAATTAGCGCTCCACTTTGAGATAAATAATGATTACTATTCGCATTCAAAAATAAAGGTAAAGCCAGGACTTTACCGCCGGAAGCGATGTCGGGTCAGCACATACTGGTTTATCAAAGGGAGTCGTCATGTCACTACGTCATTTTGCCGCGCCGCGTCTGCGCCATTCACTGTTATTCACCTCTCTGCTGCTGGCAGGTAGCTTTAGCGCCCACGCTGCGGATGAGATGCTGCGTAAGGCCGTCGGAAAAGGGGCCTACGAAATGGCCTACAGCCAGCAGGAGAACGCGTTATGGGTCGCCACGTCGCAGAGTCGCTCACTGGACAAGGGCGGTATTGTTTATCGTCTTGACCCCACCACCCTGGACGTGACGCAGATTATTCACAACGATCTGAAGCCGTTCGGCGCCGCTATCAACCATGCCACCGGCACGTTGTGGTTTGGCAATACCGTCGACAGCACCGTCACCGCCATTGACGCCAAAACCGGCGCCGTGAAAGGGCGTCTGGTGCTGGACGAGCGTCAGCGCAGTGAAACCGTACGCCCACTGCAACCGCGCGAGCTGGCGGTCAATGAGCAGACCAACACGGTCTACATTACCGGTCTGGGCAAAGAGAGCGTGATTTGGGTGGTAGATGGCGCGACCCTGAAGCTGAAAACCACTATTACCGGCACCGGGGCAATGGCGACGGGTCTGGCGATCGATCCGCAGGCGAAACGCCTCTATACCACCAATGCCGACGGCGAACTGCTGACCATCGACAGCGAGAGCAATACCATTGTGTCGCGCAAGAAATTGCAGGACGATGGCAAAGCGCACTTCTACTTAAACCTGAGCCTTGATACCGCCGGTCACCGCGCCTTTATTACCGACAGCAAGCAGCCGGAAGTGCTGGTGGTCGATACCCGCGATGGTAAGGTGCTGGAGAAAATCGCCGCGCCGGAATCGCTGGCGGTGCTGTTTAACCCGACGCGTAATGAAGCCTATGTGACGCACCGTAAGGCCGGGGAAGTCAGCGTTATCGACGGTAAGCGCTACAAGATCGTGAAGACCTTTAAAACGCCGACTCACCCCAACAGCCTGGCGCTCTCTGATGACGGCAAAACGCTGTACGTCAGCGTGAAACAGGCTTCCAGCCGTGAGAAAGAGGCCACTGCGCCGGATGATGTGATCCGTATCGCGCTGTAAGCCAGCTGCCCGGGCGCGACGACGATCGGTCAAGGTCGCGCCCCGTATGCCGTCCGGCACCTCACCCTCTGTTACAAACGCGTATTGGCCTGATAAACCAGATGGTTATACACTTAACCCTTTCCCGCTTCGCGCGGGCAGTGGTAATCAGTGGAGATAAAATGAAAAAGCCATTTATGGTGATTTGCGCCGGTGCGATGCTGGCGCTGCTGGCAGGCTGTTCGTCCAACTACGTTATGACCACCAAAAGCGGTCAGACGATCGTCACCCACGGCAAGCCGCAGCTGGATAAAGAAACGGGGATGACCAGCTATATTGATGAGTCTGGTAATAAGCGGGAAATTAACAGCAGCGACGTGTCGCAGCTGGTTGAGGATAACTAAATCCTGACCTCCCGGTTTGCCCGCGATGGACAAACCGGGAGTCCTGCCAGTTACTTCCTGAGCGTCGGCGCCGTACTGTGGATCGCATGCACGCGTTTACGCACGCCAAACCAGCCAGCTACCAGCAGCACCGCCAGCAGTGGAATTGAGCCAATGGTGTAAGTGCCGTTCGGATAATCGAAGGCCATCAGCACCAGCACGCTGAACAGGAACAGCAGCGTCAGCCAGGAGGTGAATGGCGCCCCCGGCATTCTGAAGCTCACCTTCGCCGCTTTTCCTTCCTTGATCGCTTTGCGCAGACGCATCTGACACACCACGATAAAGCCCCAGGAAGCAATGATCCCCAGTGACGCGACGTTCAGCACGATCTCAAACACCTGCGACGGCACCAGATAGTTGAGGAACACCCCCACCACATACACCGCCAGCGTCGCCAGGATCCCGGCGTAAGGGACGTGGTGACGGCTCATCTTCGACATAAACTTCGGCGCGGAGCCCCCCATCGACATCGAGCGCAGGATACGTCCGGTGCTGTAGAGTCCGGAGTTGAGGCTGGAGAGGGCGGCGGTTAACACCACGATGTTCATCACGCTGCCGATATAAGGCACGCCCAGTTTTGAGAAGAAGGTGACGAACGGGCTCTGTCCTGCCTGGTAGGCGGTCCACGGCAGGAGCAGCACCAGCAGCACTACCGAACCGACGTAGAACAGGCCGATACGCCAGATCACGCTGTTAATGGCCTTAGGTACCATCGACTCCGGATCTTTACACTCGCCGGCCGCGGTGCCCACCAGCTCAATAGAGGCGAAGGCAAAGACCACGCCCTGCACCAGCACCAGCGCCGGCAGGAGGCCGTGAGGGAAGAAGCCGCCGTTATCAGTGATCAGGTGTAAGCCGGTGGTATTACCGTCCAGCGGCTTACCGGAGCCGAGGAAAATGGTGCCGACCACAAGGAACGCAACGATAGCCAGCACTTTGACCAGCGCGAACCAGAATTCCATCTCGGCGAACCATTTTACGCCGATCATGTTCATGGTACCGACGATCGCCAGCGCGCCAAGGGCGAAGACCCACTGTGGCACATCGCCAAACGCGCCCCAGTAGTGCATATACAGCGCCACGGCGGTGATATCGACGATCCCGGTCATGGCCCAGTTAACGAAGTACATCCAGCCGGCCACGTAAGCGGCCTTTTCACCGAGGAATTCCCTGGCATAGGAGACGAAGCTGCCGCTCGAGGGTCGGTGGAGAACCAGTTCGCCGAGAGCGCGAAGAATAAAGAAGGAGAAGATGCCGCAGACCAGATAGACCAGTGCGAGCGCTGGCCCTGCCATTTGTAAACGTGCCCCGGCGCCGAGGAACAAACCGGTACCGATAGCGCCGCCGATGGCGATCATCTGTACCTGACGGTTGCCCATCGCTTTGTGATAACCCGCTTCATGCGAGTTGAGCCAGTGGCGTTTTGCAGCATGGTGCTCCGCTGCAGTGTCGTGTTTCGTATTCATTGATGTATCAGTTTCCTGTCAATGCCCATGTTTGCAGCCGGAGTGGATGACGGCTGGCACATTATGCTGGCTTTCTCATCATTCTGACGTAGGAGATAAGCTCAGACATGGCGCTGAATCCTACACGTAACGTAATAGTTACGCACCTAAAACATTTACCGATAGCATTTGACAGATTTATCAATGAGATCAATGTCGCAGAGTTTTCAGCAACAGAGTGAAAGCGCTGGTATGCTGGCGTCGACTGGGGTAGTAGAGATGGTAGCCGGGGAAGGTAGGCGTCCAGTCTGCCAGCACCCGCACCAGCCGGCCACTGGCTACGGCCTCCGCTACACAGTCGTCCGGAACGTAGGCCAGACCCAGGCCCGCCTCCGCCGCGTCGATGCGCTGCGGCAGGCTGTTGAGGATCACTTGCCCCTCCACCCGCACCTGAATCTCCCGGCCGTCGCGGGCAAACTCCCAGGCGTAAAGCCCACCCCGTGTCGGCAGCCGCAGATTGATGCAACGATGCTGCGCAAGATCCCAGGGCGTCTGCGGCGTACCGGCCAGCTGCAGATAGGCTGGCGAACCCACCACCGCCATCCGCATATCCGGAGCAATGCGCACGGCAATCATCTCTTTCGCCACCTGTTCGCCGAGTCGCACCCCGGCGTCAAACCGGCCATCCACGATATCCGTGAGGCCATTATCAACAGTGATTTCGATGTTAATATCCGGATATTGCAGCATAAATGGCTTTAGCGCCGGCCAGAGTACGGTGCTGGTGGCATGCTCCCCGGCGGTGATGCGCAGGTTGCCCGCCGGGCGTTCGCGCGTATCGCGCAGCGCGGTCAGCGCCCGCTCCATCTCCTCCAGATGCGGACCGAGGCGCTGAATCAGTCGCTCGCCGGCCTCGGTCGGTACCACGCTGCGGGTGGTGCGGGTCAGCAGCCGCACATCGAGACGCGCTTCGAGATGGCGCATGGCATGGCTGAGCGCCGACTGCGACACCCCAAGCTGGGCCGCCGCGCGGGTAAAGCTGCGCTCACGCGCCACCACCATAAAGGAGAGCAGATCGTTTACGTTCTCTTTTAGCATAATCTTTCCGGATTGATGAATACTGCTCACAGGTACGCAGAGTGTATGCCCGATGAAGGGGAGGCGCCAGCCTGTTGGCCGGACGCAGTGGAGCAGAATGACCACGACGGTTAACAACGCAGGGTTTAATTCATCAAGACGGTGAATGTAATGTAAGATGTCCAAAAAACCGCAGCGCCAGGCGAACTCACACAATGACACCCTTACACTTTCATAAATATCACGGGCTGGGTAATGATTACCTGGTGTGCCATCGCGATGTTGCCGATCAGTTGAGCAACGAGCATATTCAAATTCTGTGTCATCGCCACTATGGCGTGGGATCGGATGGCCTGCTGATCGATAGCGGCGACCAAATTAATCCCACACTGCGTATTATCAATCCGGACGGCTCCGAGGCGGAGAAAAGCGGTAACGGGCTACGGATCTATGCGCGTTATCTTTTTGATATCGGTCGTGTCGGCCATGAGCCCTTTCTGGTACATACGGCGGGCGGTGACGTTTATTGCACTGTGCATGGCGATGTTCATCAGATTAGCGTCGACATGGGGCGGGCGAATTTCAATCCGGCGGCGCTGCCCGCCTTAGTGAATTTGCCTGAGGCGGTGAATTATCCCTTGCCGCTGGCGGATGAAACCCTGTCCGTCGTGCTGGTCTCGATGGGCAATCCCCACTGCGTTGTCCTCGTCGATAAGCTCGACCTGGCGCAGGTTCATCGTTTAGGGCCGCAAATCGAAAACCATTCCTTGTTCCCCAAACGCACCAATGTCCAGTTTGTGGAAGTTATCGATCGCCATACGCTGAAGATTGGTATCTGGGAGCGGGGCGCCGGGTTTACGATGGCCTCCGGGAGCAGCAGCTGTGCGGCTGCCAGCGCGATGCGCCGGTTAGGGAAGGTGGACGATCGGGTGGATGTCAACATGCCTGGTGGTCAGCTGCACATCACCTTCGACGCGGATTTTCAGGTTCGTATGCGTGGCCCGGTGCATAAAATCGCCAGCCTGACGCTGGATAGAGACTGCTTTGTTGGCGGCAGCGCCATCTTCACTGGCGCTGCATAACAGGTGGCGCGGTCAGCCTGAAATTAACTCTCCTGAGGATCAGCCGACGGCCCGTTTGCCGAACAAACGATGGTGGCATGATCCCACCAGGCATTGTGCTTAACGTCGGTGGCAAGGACGGTAAATTGCGCCTGCTGTATCTCATTCAGTAAAGCCGGGAGGGGTTTAAGCGTACGCCAGGGCTGCCCCTCTTTCAGGAGATGATGCTTGACAGGATCGTAAGTGGCGAGGTCTTCAGCATAACGAGGAAGCCCGCACATCGAGCCGATCACCAGCCGGCCTGCGGGTTTCAGCAATCTTCTCGCCTCGGCGAAAAAACGGCGACGCTGATCTTCCAGCAGACAATGTAGACAGCTGCCATCAATGATTAAGGCAAACTGGGCATCCTCACATTGAGAAAGATGACAGACGTTGCCGACGAAAAATGTGGCGTCCAGACCCGCTTGCTGAAAACGGTCTTCCGCCCAGCGGATCGCCGTTTCGGACACATCAACACCCCACACGGCATAGCCTCTTTCCGCCAGATACTGGGCGGCCATGGCACCATTGCCACATCCCAGTTCAAGTACCGGCGCGCCGGGAGCCGGTAAATAGCCATGGGAATCCAGCCAATGAAATGTTTTTTCCTGTTGTATCTTTGCCCTGGCAAAACCATCACCCGCCCAGGCGCTTGCTCCGTTGGCTAACAGCTGTCTGTAGCGTGCTTCATAGGGGTTCATCCTGAAAACACCTTTTATCATTGATTAAGATCACTACTGTATACGCCATTTAACATTGATATAAGTATTAGTTTGGCTACCTGGGAGAAACAGAAATGAACATCAACGTGGTCGGCACCAGCGGCTCAGGCAAATCCACCCTGGCCCGGCGCCTGGCACACCGGCTGGGACTACCCTGGATCGAGCTCGATCGCCTGTACTGGCGGCCGAACTGGCAGGGCACGCCGGATGAGGCGTTTTTCGCCGCCATTGCCGCCGCCACGGCCTCGCCGGGCTGGGTGCTGGATGGCAATTACAATCGCAGCCGCAGCGTCAAATGGCGCGAGGTGGATCTGGTGATCTGGGTCGATTATAGCCTCTGGCGCACGCTGCGCCAGGCGGTGTGGCGGGCGGCGAGCCGGGCGTGGCGGCATCAGGAGCTGTGGCCGGGCACGGGCAACCGCGAGAGCTTTCGCCGTTCGTTCTGCAGCCGGGAATCCATTATCCTCTGGACGCTGAAAACCTGGCGGCAGAATCGCCGACGCTATCTGGCCGATATGCAGGATCCGCAATATCGTCATATTCGCTTCGTCCGGGTGCACAATCCGCGGCAGGCAGAGGCGCTGCTCCGCGAGCTGGAAGCGCAGCGGTCAGGCGGGCATATCTAATTTTCAGCAGTACACATGTGAATTAATTGTTTCTCAATAGTTAGCAGAGATTTTAATAATGCAGGCACGTACTTTCATATGAGCCTGCGAAATGTCTTATCGAATCAGTATCCTGGATAAAAGTCCGCTTGCCGCCGGGGAAACCGCCGCGCAGGCGCTGGCGCGTACATTAACGCTGGCGCAACACGCCGAAGCCTGGGGCTATCACCGTTTCTGGGTCGCCGAACACCACAATACCGATCAGCTGGCGAGCCCCTCGCCGGAGCTGGTTATCGCCTGGCTGCTGGGCCACACCCGGCGGATCCGCCTCGGGTCCGGCGGCGTCATGCTCCAGCACTATAGCCCCTATAAGGTCGCGGAAAACTTTAACCTGCTGGCCGCCCTCGCGCCGGGTCGCATCGATCTCGGCGTCGGCAAAGCGCCTGGCGGCCTGCCGCTCTCCACCCGCGCCCTGCAGCAGGGCCTGCATCAGGAGGAGAAAGGGACCTTTGCCGATCAGCTGGCGCAGCTGGATAACTGGCTGTCGCTGACTGAGCCCGGTGGAGAGGAGAGCCTGCGCGCCACGCCGATCCCGCCGCGTCGGGCCGACGGTTTCCTGCTCGGTGCCAGCCTGGAGAGTGCGGAACTGGCGGCTCGTCTTGACTGGAACTTTGTCTTTGCCGCTCATCTCAATGGTGACAGCGCGCTGCGCCGTTCCGTGTTCAACCGCTGGCGCGAGCTGAGCCCGCGTGAGGCGATCGTCGCCGTGCAGGTGGTGGTGGCCGACGATCCGGCCACCGCCGCCGCGCTGGCGCAGCAGGTCGAGGTGTGGGGCGTCGAGCTGGAGAACGGCCAGCGGGTGACCGTCGCCAGTGAGGCTCAGGCCGTCGCCTTTGCCCGCCAGGCTGGCAGCCGGCCGACACGCATCCACCGCCGCGAATCCTCACTGATCTCCGGTACTCCCGAACAGGTTAAAGCCCGGCTTGACGCGCTGCAGGCGGAAGATCAACTGGATGAACTCATCATTGATACCCCTATTAGCGACGGGCCAGCGCGCCTGCACTCCCTGCGCCTGCTGGCGCAGGCTCACTACGGCAAGGAGGTGCTGAATGTCCTTTGAACAACAACTGATTAGCTGGCGGCGCGAGCTGCACCAGAACCCGGAGCTCTCCCTGCAGGAGGTGGCCACCACCGCGCGGATCCACGACTGGCTGCAGAGCGGCGGGCTGACCCTGCTGCCCTACGATCTGAAAACCGGGCTGGTCACCGAAGTCGGCAGCGGCGACAAGGTGGTTGCCCTGCGGGCGGACATCGACGCGTTGCCCATCGAGGAGGCGACCAGTCTGTCCTATCGCTCGCAGAACCCCGGGGTGATGCATGCCTGCGGCCATGATATTCACACCAGCGTGATGCTGGGGGCGGCGCTGCTGCTGAAGGAGCGGGAAGCGGAACTCCCGGGGCGGGTGCGGATCCTGTTTCAGCCGGCGGAGGAAAATTTTGGCGGGGCAAAAACCCTGATCCGTGCCGGGGCGCTGGAGGATGTGTCGGCGATCTTTGGCATGCACAATGAGCCCGGCCTGCCGGTGGGCGAATTTGCCACCCGCGGCGGCGCGTTCTACGCCAACGTCGACCGCTTCGTCTTCAAAGTGACCGGGAAGGGGGCGCATGCCGCCCGCCCACACGAAGGAAAGGATGCGATCCTGCTGGCCAGCCAGCTGGTGACGGTGCTGCAGAGCGTGGCCAGCCGGGAAGTGAACACCCTCGACTCGGTGGTGCTCAGCGTGACGCGGATCCAGGGAGGCAATACCTGGAACGTGCTGCCGGAGAGCGTCGAGCTGGAAGGGACGCTGCGTACTCACAGCAGTGAAGTGCAGCAGCGGGTCAAGGCCCGGGTCAGCGAGATCGCGGCCGGTTTCGCCAGCGCCTTTGGCGCACAGATTGACGTCTTCTGGTATGCCGGCCCGACGGCCCTGGTCAATGACGCCCGCTGGGCCGACTTCGCCAGCGACGTGGCGGCCCAGGCTGGGTACCGCACCCATCACGCCGATCTGCATCTCGGTGGCGAAGATTTTGCGGTCTATCTTCAGCATATTCCCGGGGCGTTCGTCAGCATCGGCAGCGCCAGCGAATATGGTCTGCACCATCCGGCATTTAATCCGGACGAACGGCTTATTGCGCCCGCAGCGCACTATTTCGCCCAGCTGGCGGAACAGGCATTACAACACATTTAATGGATGACAGGGGAAGGGGTAGCTATGTCTGAAAATCGACAATTGCGTCTGGGAACGATATTACATGGCGCATCGGGAAATATGTCCGCCTGGCGTCATCCGGCGGCGCAGGCTGACGCCAGTATTAATTTTAACTTCGTCACACAGACGGCGTTAAAAGCGGAAGAGGGAAAGCTGGATTTCATTTTTGTCGCCGACGGGTTATATATCAATGAAAAATCGATTCCCCATTTTTTAAATCGCTTCGAACCTTTAACGGTACTTTCCGCGCTGGCCGCGGTCACCCGGCGTCTGGGACTGGTGGGGACCTTATCCACTTCGTACAGCGAGCCGTTTACCACCGCCCGCCAGTTCGCCAGCCTCGACCATTTAAGCCAGGGACGGGCGGGGTGGAACGTCGTCACTTCGCCGCTGGAAGGGTCGGCGAAAAACTTCTCCCGGGCTCAGCATCCGGATCATGCGCTGCGCTATCGCATTGCCGATGAATATCTGCAGGTGGCGAAAGGCTTATGGGATTCGTGGGAAGAAGACGCCTTCGTGCGCAATAAAGAGAGCGGCCAGTTCTTTGACAAAAATAAACTGCATACGCTCGATCACCATGGCGATTTCTTTAAAGTGGCCGGCCCGCTGAATATTGCCCGTACGCCACAGGGACGGCCGATTATTTTCCAGGCCGGCGCGTCGGACGACGGCAAGAAATTAGCCGCACGCCACGCCGATGCCATTTTTACCCATCAGGAATCGCTGGCCGAGGCGCAGGCATTTTATCAGGATGTCAAAAGCCAACTCACCGCATATCAGCGCACCCCGGACCAACTGCATATCTTCCAGGGCGTCAGCGTCATCGTCGGGGATGACGCCGAGGATGCGGAACGTCAGTACCAGACTACCGCGGCGCTGGTCTCCATCGAGGATGCGCTGAATTATCTGGGGCGGTATTTCGAACATCATGATTTTTCACAGTATCCGCTTGATGAGCCGTTCCCGGATATTGGCGACCTCGGACAAAACAGCTTCCGCAGCACCACCGACGAGATTAAACGTCACGCCCGCGAGCGGGGATTAACCCTGCGCCAGGTGGCCCTGGAGGCAGCGAGCCCGCGTCCGCGCTTTACCGGCACCGCCAGCGATGTCGCCGATGGCCTGCAATTGTGGTTCGAACAGCACGCGGCGGACGGCTTCATTATTCAGGGCGGCACGCCGGAAACCTTCCCGCGCTTTGTGGATGAGGTGGTTCCGCTGTTACAGGCGCGCGGCCTGTTCCGTCGCGACTATCCGGGCACCACCCTGCGGGAAAGTCTGGGTCTGGCGCTACCTGCTAATCAATTCCAAAAATAATAAAAGAGAATCACGCTATGCAGAAAACAACACTCTTGCTGGCCGTCGCGTTGGCATTTAGCGCCTCGTCGTGGGCCCAGGACGTCAAGATCAATGGCACCGGGGTGAGCCTGGAGGCCAACAAAACGCCGATTCACACCGCGAAAAATCCACAGGCCATTGCGCTGTTGCCGAAAGATCTGCATCTGGCGGTGCCGGGGAAATTCACCGTCGCGGTGGCAGCCCTGAACTCACCACCGCTGACGGTCTTCGCCGATGACAACAAAACCCTGCTCGGCAGCGAGACGGATATCGCCCGACTGGTGGCGGAGAGCCTCGGACTGGAAGTGAACGTGGTTCCTACTTCATGGGAAGACTGGCCGCTGGGCGTCACCTCCGGCAAATATGATGCCGCGATCAGCAATATTACCGTCACCAAAGAGCGCAAAGAGAAGTTCGATTTCGCCACCTACCGCAAGGACTCGCTGGGCTTCTACGTCAAAAGCACCAGTCCGCTGAGCAAAATTGACAAGGCGGAAGACATCGCCGGGCTGAAGATTATCGTCGGCTCCGGTACCAACCAGGAGGCGATCCTGCTGGCGTGGAACGCAGAGAACGTCAAGAAGGGGCTGAAGCCGTTTACCCCGGTCTACACCAAGGATGACGCCGCCCAGACGCTGGCTCTGCAAACCGGACGAGCCGACGCCTTTTTTGGCCCTAACGTAATTGGCGCATGGAAAGCGGCGCTGACCGGCAAAACCAAACTGGTGGGCAGCGTCGACGGCGGCTGGCCGAAAGCGGCGCATATCGCGGTGACGCTGAAAAAAGACAGCGGGCTGGTGAATGCCGTCCAGGCGGCGCTGAACGGCGCTATCGCCAGCGGGGACTACGCCAAAGTGCTTAACCGCTGGGGCGAAGGGGTGGAGAGTATTCCGCAATCAGAAATCAACCCACCCGGACTGGGCGACTGACAGGAGGCGCGATGAGCGAAGCATTCCGCGATATTTCTCCGGACGCACCGGAGCTGCAGCCGATTATTAGCGGGCTGTTTGCCGAATATGCCGCCCGCTACGGCGACTATTTTTCCCGCGATGCGGAAGTGGAGTTGACTGAGTGGTATTTGCCGCCGCAGGGGTTGTTTATCGTCCTTGAGCGTGAGGGAGAAATTATCGCCACCGGTGCTTATAAACCGAAAGATCGCCACACCGCGGAGATCAAACGTATCTGGACGCACCGCCGTCTGCGCCAGCAGGGGCTGGCGGCGAAGGTGGTCCAGGAGCTGGAGCGGCGGGCGGTGCTGGCCGGGTACAGCCATATCTACCTGACCACCGGCTTCCGTCAACCGGAGGCGGTAAAGCTCTATCTCAGCCAGGGGTATGAGGCGCAGTTTGACCTCACGCGAGACCCGGAAGAGTACAGCCAGCCGCCCTATGACGGCCGACTGCGGTTCACTAAAGCGCTGGCGGTGAGCGCCTTCAGCCACAGCGCCTGAGGAGGCATGATGCATTCATCTGAAACAATAAAAGTGGTGCCGGCGCGCTATCCGCTGCGGGTAGTCGGGGCGCTGGTCGCCCTGCTGGTGCTGGCGGTGGTGATCCAGTCGGTGGCCTTTAACCCGCGCTGGGAGTGGGGCGTCTTCGCCCGCTGGTTCTTCGACCCGGTGATCCTCGAGGGGTTGGGACAAACCCTGCTCCTGACCCTGCTCGGCACGGTGCTGAGCGTGATCTTCGGCGGCCTGCTGGCGCTGGCCCGCTTGTCCTCATCGTGGCTGCTCAGTAGCCTCGCCTGGGGTTATATCTGGCTGTTTCGCTCGCTGCCGCTGATTGTGGTGCTGATTATTCTCTATAACTTTTCTTATCTCTACGACACCCTGTCGCTGGGGATCCCGTTTACCGGCGTGACCTGGGCCAGCTATCAGACCATTAACGTGCTGGGGCAATTCTCCACAGCGGTGGTGGGCCTGACGCTGGTGCAGAGCGCCTATACCGCGGAGATCATTCGCGGCGGCTTTTTGGGGGTCGACCATGGGCAGTATGAAGCCGCCGCCGCGCTGGGGCTTCCCGCCTGGCGACGTACGTTGCGCATTATTCTGCCGCAGGCGCTGCGCACCATCCTGCCCTCCGGCTTCAATGAGATCATCAGTCTGGCGAAAGGAACGGCGATGGTGTACGTCCTGGCGATGCCGGAGCTGTTCTACACCATCCAGATGATCTACAACCGTACCCAGGAGGTGATCCCGCTGTTGATGGTCGGCGCCGCCTGGTATCTGGCGATCACCAGCGTCCTCTCCGCCATTCAGTATCTGGTGGAACGCGCCCTGGCGCGCAGCGAGCGCCGCTCGGCGGTAAACAGCGCCCGCAGCAGCCGTCTGAATCAACCCGCACGTCAACCACAGCCCCAGGAGGCCGTTCATGCCCAGCTCTCATAATGGCCATATCTCTATCACCGGGGTCAGCAAATACTATGGCCGCCACAAGGCGCTGGACGATGTGTCGCTGGAGATCCCCCCGGGCACGGTGACGGTGATCCTCGGCCCTTCCGGCTCGGGCAAGTCCACGCTGCTGCGCACCATTAATCACCTCGAACGCGTCGATGAGGGATTTATTCAGATTGATGGCGACTATATCGGCTATCGCCGCAAAGGCGACAAGCTGTATGAGATGAAAGAGAAGGAGATCCTCCGCCAGCGGATCAACGTCGGCTACGTTTTCCAGAATTTTAACCTGTTTCCGCATCTGACGGTGCTGGAGAACCTGATAGAGGCGCCGATCGCCCACAAGCAGGTCACGCGCAAAGAGGCTATTGCCCGCGCCTATGAACTGCTGGACGTCGTCGGACTGCGCAATAAAGCCGACGCCTGGTCGCGGCATCTCTCCGGCGGCCAGCAGCAGCGTATCGCGATTGCCCGGGCGCTGGCCCTGGACCCGCGGGTGATCCTGTTTGATGAGCCCACCTCGGCGCTGGATCCTGAGCTGGTGGGCGAGGTACTGGATGTGATCAAGAAGCTGGCGCGCTCCGGTACCACCCTGGTGGTGGTGACCCACGAGGTAGGCTTTGCCCGCGAGGTGGCCGACCAGGTGGTGTTTATGGTCGACGGCAGGATCGTCGAGCAGGGCAGCAGCGATGAGGTGCTCAACCATCCGCAGCATCCGCGTACCCGGCAGTTTTTATCCAGGGTGCTGCCGTCATGAACAGAGCGATAGTGACCCTTGTGCTCAGCGCCCTCGCCATGGACGCTCAGGCGGCGCTGGATCTGCGCGCCAATGAGCAGCCATTGCCGGTCACCCGCGACCCGCAGGCGATAGCGAAAATTCCGCCAGGCTATCGCTTCGTGGAGCCGGGGACGCTAACGGTGGCGATCTCGGCGCTCAATTCGCCGCCGCTGGCGCTGCTGGCCAGCGACAACCGCACGCGGATCGGCAGCGACCCGGATGTTGCCCGCCTGCTGGCCGGAAGCCTTGGCCTGAAACTCAGGCTGGTGCCCACCGCGTGGGAGGACTGGCCGCTGGGCATCGCCTCCGGCCGCTACGACGTGGCGCTGATCAATATCGCGGTGACCGAGAAGCGCAAAGAGAAGTTCGATTTTGCGACTTACCGGGTGGACTCCCTGGCCTTCTCGGTGAAATCCACCAGCGACATCGCCGCGGTAAACGGACCCGCTGACCTCGCCGGGCGCAAAGTGATCGTCGGGTCCGGCACCAATCAGGAACGGATCCTGCTGGGCTGGAACGACGACAACCGGGCAGCCGGGCGGCCGCTGGCCCAGCCGGTCTACCTGACCGATGATGCCTCCGGCAATCTCTATATCCAGTCCGGGCGAGCGGATATCTTTTTCGGCCCGCAGTCGGTGGCAGCCTATAAGGCCGCTCTCAACGGACAGACCAGGGTGGTGGGCCTGGGGCCGAAAAAGGCGTGGGTGGCGACGACCACTAAAAAAGGCAACGGCCTGGTCTTTGCCTTGCAGGCAGCACTCGACGGGGCGATTGCCCGCGGTGAATATCAGCAGGTGCTGGCGCGCTGGGGAGAGCAGGGCGAGGCGGTGGCGCAGTCGGTGGTCAACCCGCCGGGGATTACCTACTAAAAAACCGCTGTTTCGCCGGAGTACGATGCGAAACAGCGGAGGCGAATGCTCGCCAGGGTCTTCAATCAAACGGTGCGTGGAGTGAGCGTCAAGCGATCCAGCGGCCCAACGATAAACAGATAGGAGAACAGACCCAGCACGCCCATGGAACCGACGTAGAGAATGGCGTAATCAAACGAGTGGGTGTTGGCGAGGATCACCCCGATGACCAGCGGGGTAATGATGCTCGCCAGGTTACCGCACATATTGAACACGCCACCGGCAATACCGAGCATCTCTTTCGGCGAGGTGTCGCTCAGCACACACCAGCCGAGGTTCCCGAAACCTTTGGCAAAGAACGCCAGACTCATGGCGGCGATCACCACCACTTCCGAGGAGGTGTAGTTGGCGACGACAATGACGCAGGAGAGCAGCATGCCGCAGATCACCGGGAGCTTACGGGCGGTGGTCAGACTGTAACCGCGTTTCAGCAGCCAGTCCGAAAACACGCCGCCCAGCAGGCCGCCGATAAATCCGGCAATCGCCGGGATACTGGCGACAAACCCGACCTTGAGGATTGATATGCCTTTAGCCTGGTAGAGGTAAGTCGGAAACCAGGTGAGGAAGAACCAGGTAATCGATGTGACGCAGAACTGGCCGATATAAACCCCGATCATCATGCGATTGACGCAGACGCTTTTAATCTGCGCGAGAGTTAATTTTTGCTTTGTTTTTTGGCTACCTAATTCCGGTACGCCGCCGCCTTCACGAATATAATCGAGCTCCTGCGGGTTAATTTTAGGGTGATGTGAAGGATCCTTTACTTTTACCAGCCAGAATATTCCCAGCACCACCCCGATAGCGCCAATATAATAAAAGACATAGTGCCAGCTTAAATTATGCAGAATGATGGTCATCAGCGGCGTAATAATGCCCAGCGAAATATACTGCGCGGCCTGATAGACTGAGGTGACAAATCCACGCTCTTTATTGGGGAACCACTGGACGCTCAGGCGACTGTTGGCCGGAAAAGCGGGGGCTTCAATGGCGCCCATCATCAGACGCAGGATCACCAGCACCACCAGCGGACTGGCAAACAGATAAATAGTGCCCTGAAACATAGTGACGACCGACCAGCCAATCAGCGCGCAGCCGTAGACCAACCGCGAACCATATTTATCCAGCAGCCAGCCACCGGGGATTTGCATAATGACGTAGGAAATACCAAAAACCGAAAAGGCCAGGCCCATTGCTTCAGGGTCAAAACCTAACTCTTTACTCATCATCGGCGCGACAACGGACAGGGTGGCCCGGTCTGCATAATTAAATACGGTCGCGAGAAATAAAAAAACCAATATTCCGTAACGCACGTTGCTGCGTTTTATTTGCTGTTGCATGTTATTCAACTCCTTTGCAGGGTTGTGAAGACACGTCATCTTTCATGCCGCTTTGATGCTTGCTGACGGATTTCGTGTATTGCGAGTACAGCGGGTCAGAGGTTTATCCCCGGTGGCGCTGCGCTTACCGGGGCTACGGGTTCTCAGTGGGCTGCGGACCGGTAGCCCGGATAAGGCGTGGACGCCGTCATCCGGGAAAAGTCATTACGGGCGAGTTCCAAACTCGCAGCTTTGCTGGGTCCAGCGGCGGGCCTGCTCGCTGAGGGTGAAGCCCAGACCATGGCGTTCGGAAACCCACATCCGGCCATCGCGCAGTTCTAACTGCTCGTTAAACAGCGGGTTCAGCCACTCGAAGTGCTCCAGCCACGGTTCCAGCGGGTAGGCGGCGGCGAGATGCAGGTGCACCTCCATCGCAAAGTGCGGGGCCAGTTTGCGACCGTGCTTCGCGGCCAGATCCATTATTTTCAGGAACGGGGAGATCCCACCGACGCGCGGGGCATCCGGTTGCACGAAGTCGCTGGCGTTGCCGAGGATCAACTGCTCATGTTCGCGGAAGCTGGTCAGCATCTCGCCGGTGGCAATCGGCGTATCCAGCGCGGCGGCCAGCTGCGCGTGGCCTTCGACGTCATAGGCATCCAGCGGCTCCTCAATCCAGATCAGATTGAACGGCTCCATTTTGCGCCCCATGCGGATGGCGGTTTCGCGATCCCATTGCTGGTTGGCATCCACCATCAGCGGAAAGTCATCACCCAGCACTTCGCGCACCGCCGTCAGACGACGGATATCCTCGGCAGTATTAGGCTGACCGACTTTCAGTTTAATCCCGCCGATGCCGTTTTCACGGGAGATAGCCACGTTTTTCAACACCTGATCCAGTGGGGTATGCAGGAAGCCGCCGGAAGTGTTGTAGCACTGCACGGAATCACGATGTGAACCCAGCAGTTTGGCCAGCGGTAGACCGGCGCGTTTGGCTTTCATATCCCACAGGGCAATATCGATAGGGGAGATAGCTTGTACCGCCATGCCGCTACGGCCGACGGAAGCCCCGGCCCACAACAGTTTGGTGTAGATCTTGTCGATGTCGTTTGGATCTTCGCCAAGCAGATTATCGGCTATCTCTTTGGCGTGAGCGTAAATGCCCTGGCCGCCCGCACGTTTCGAATAACTAAAGCCAACGCCGGTGAATCCATCCCGGGAGTGAATTTCCGCGATGATAATCGCCACTTCGGTCAGCGGTTTTTGACGACCGGTCAGCACTTTGGCATCGCTGACGGGAGTGGCCAGCGGCAGAAAAGCCAGCGACAGCCTGACGTGGTCAATGCGGTCACCGGTTTCAGCGGCGGTTTTGACGCCGGTGGTTTTGGCGTAGGTTACGGACTCGGAATTGGCGCTTGAGGTCATAGTGGTGTCCTTTTCGATAATTAAATGATTGCGCTATCATTTGTAATGGTGAAATGCTTTTGACGCTACGGTAGTGGTTTTAATTTGTACAAACGATCACAATTGGCCGTTATAAAGGCGAAAAATTTGCCGTGCAGGTCACAATCCAAAACAGTTTGTGAAAAGTGACAAGTTATAATGATAGCGATAACATTTTGTGTTGCAGGTCGTTGATTCTGTTAGGGGAGAAGCGGCGGGCGCTGGCAATTGCGTGGGGCATCATCAATAATGCCCACAGGAAACGACTTAACACAGGGGCTTAGCCGTGAAAAGCAAAAAACCGACGCGGGCGCCGACGCTGGAGGATGTGGCTCGCAGCGCCGGGTTGTCGCCGATGACGGTCAGTCGGGCGCTGAATACGCCCCAGCTGGTCAGGCCAAAAACGGTAGAGAAAGTGATGCAGGCGGTGCAGGCGACGGGCTATATCCCCAATGCGCTGGCCGGCGGCCTCGCCTCCAGGCGCAGCAAACTGGTGGCGGTCGTGGTACCGCAAATCAATAACAATATGTTTGTCGATACCATCCAGGCGCTGAGCGATACCCTGGCGGCGCGCGGCTACCATATGCTGCTGTGCGTGGCGGGCTATGACCGGCACACCGAAGCCGAGCTGGTCTCCACCTTGCTTTCGCGGCGCCCTGATGGCGTGGTGTTAACCGGCATCCAGCATGCACCGCTGTTAAAGAAAACGATCCTTAACGCCGCCACGCCGGTGGTGGAAATCTGGGATCTCACCCCGACGCCGCTGGATATGCTGGTCGGTTTTTCCCATGAAAAAGTGGGCGAAACCATTGGCGAGTACGTGCTGGAGAAAGGCTACCGGCGACCAGGCCTGCTGTGGGCGGGCGATGCGCGCGCGATGTTGCGTAAGCAGGGGCTCTGTGCCCGACTGGCTAAAAAAGGGCTGGACGATGCGCCTCAGGTTGAAGTGCCGCTCCCGGCGTCGCTGGCGCTGGGGCGAAGCGGTCTGGCGGAGCTGCTCGCCGGCGGCGAATTTGATGTGATCATCTGCAGCTCAGACACCCTCGCCCAGGGGGCGATTATGGAAGCCGAAAGCCGGGGGCTACGCGTACCGCAGGAACTGGCGGTGATCGGTTTTGGCGATCTGGATTTCGCCGCCAGCAATCGTCCGGCCATCACTACCGTCAGCGTCGACCGTCATGCCATCGGTGAACGGGCCGCCACGCTGCTGGCTGACCGCATCGAAGGGGGAGAAGACAGCGGGGTGATTATAGATATCGGCTTTCAGCTGGTGGCACGAGAATCGGCGTAGGCCTGCCTTTTCAGGGCGTGGTGTGCCGGGTGGGTGAGCGGCGAATTTCTGCCTACACTTAGGCTTTACCCTGGAGGCAGACCATGATAACCGTTTATGGCGTGCCGGGATGGGGCTCGACGATTAGCGAGCTGATGCTCTCCCTGGCCGATATTCCCTACGAGGTGGTTGACGTGGAGGGCTTTGACCAGCCCGGTCCGGCGCGCGAGCGTCTGCGGCAGATTAACCCGCTGTGCCAGGTGCCCACCCTGCAGCTGGCCGACGGGAGCATCATGACCGAAACCGCCGCCATCGCGCTGATGATCCTCGACCAGCGTCCCGATCTGGCCCCCGCGCCAGGGACGCCGCAGCGTCAGCAGTTCCAGCGTCTGCTGGTCTGGCTGGTGGCCAACGTCTATCCTACCTTTACTTATGCCGATTACCCGGAACGCTGGGCGCCCGCCGCCGCGGAGCAACTGGTGGAGAATTGTCGCCAGTACCGGAAAAATCTCTATCTCTGGTTCGAACAGCAGCTGGCCGCCGGGCCGTGGGCGCTGGGCGCGTCGGTAACGTTGCTGGATTGCTATATCGCGGCGATGTACAGCTGGGGGCCGCGACAGGCGTGGTTTGACGACCACGCGCCAAAATTCGCCGCCATCGCCCGGGCGGTCTGTCAGCGACCGGAGTTGGCCGCGGCGCTTCGCCGTAACAAGCTGATTTAACGCACGCGATGGCAACCAGAACGGCCATTCTGTGGTAGCGTTATGGTTCTGACCACAAGGAGTCTTTGCTATGCCGCATGTTGATATTAAATGCTTTCCCCGTGAACTGACTGACGAACAAAAAACCGCGCTGGCCGCCGACATCACTGAGGTGCTGATCCGCCATCTGAACAGCAAAGAGAGCGCTGTCAGCGTCGCGCTGACTCAGGTTGAGCCGGACGCGTGGCAGGCGGTGTGGGACAGTGAGATCGCCCCGCAGATGGCGCAGTTAATTAAGAAGCCGGGTTATAGCATGTAGTTGCCACTGGCGGGCATGAAGTCCGCCAGTGACGATCCGTCAGAACCAAATCTCCGTCTGCACGCCGAAGTTCCATGTCCCACCGGCGGTAAAGCCTTTACTGCCGAAATCATCGTTGATCGCATAACGATCCAGGTCTTTATCCCAGTTCATCCACGTGACAAAGAAACGTATCTCCGGCCGCGCTTTGATATCAAACACATCGCCCACTTTAAAAGTGGGGGCGAAGGTCAGCTTGTAGAAATCACCGCGCACCGCCTGATACTGATAAACGTTGTCATTATAGCGATAGCTGCGCCCGTTCGGATTGAGATCCATATACTGCCACGAGGCCTCATACAGCAGGGCGAAGTGAGCGGAGATCCCTTGCGACACCCGCAGGTTAAACGTCGCCCAGTCGTAGCGGTCGCCGTCGCGATAGCGGTCTTCGCTGTGCTGGGCTATCACCGACGGCGCCAGCTGCCAGTTTTTCCCCAACGGCAGGATCCCGTACGAGGCAAAGCGCAGGGAAGCCGCGTTCTCGGTCAGGTCGCCATCGCTCCCAGGCTGACGCGCTTCGGCGCCCAGCCCGACGCCGTACTGCAGCGCGCTTTCCGACACCCCCGGCGCCAGGCCGTAGAACTGCTGTTTGTCGTGCAGGGCCAGCATCGCGTAGTAGCCGTTTTTGGCGGTGTTATCGCTGCGCAGGGCATAGCTCCCGGTGGTCGAGGTATTATCTTTCAGGTCATCGTTACCCTGGGCGGTCATCACCGTGGTCATCAGCTGCCAGTTGCCGTAAAAATGGTTGGCGGTGAACAGCAGATTCTGGATGTCATTATCCGCGTAATTATCGCTGCCAAGGTCGCCGAAGTTACGCGCATACACCGAATAATCGCCGCGCAGGCCGCTTCCCCAGTCGACATCGTTGATCCCGCCGCCGGTGCCACCGAGGAACATGATGTCGCTATCGGTAAAGTGGATATCGAAGTTATCCCGATCGAAGCGTTTGCCGGCCCAGATCGAGGCGCGTTTTAACGGTCCGGTGAACTCGGCGAAGTCGCCCATCTCGACGTACAGCTGACGAATGTTCAGATGGTGGCTGTCGTTATCCTGAACCCACGGATCCGGGTTGGTGGCCCCGTCGGCGAGCATGGTCTTAAAGCGCGCCCATGAGCCATCGTTGAAGGTAAGCTTTTTGCCAAAGCTCAGCTCAGCGTAATTATCTTTTTCGTTGCCGAGACGACCGACGTGGGCATCGCCGTTGAGCGAACTGGCCGGGGAGATGCCTGGCCCGCCGCGGGCACCTTTGCCGTGGCTGTTGACTAACATTCCGGAACGGGCGTAGGCGTTAAAGGTAAAGCCGTCGTCCGGGGCGCGCTTCGCCAGCTGCTCGCTCAGCTGCTGATTGGTGGCCTGCTGTTTTTGTTCGCGGGCCGTGGTCTGCTGGCTGAGCGCCTGCACCTGCTGCTCCGCCGCCGCCGCGCGCTGTTCAGCGGCGGCGGTTTGCTGTTCTGCCCGCTGCGCGCGGCGGCTGGCTTCGCTGGCCTGCTGTTCGGCGAGATTGAGGCGCGCTTCCAATTGCGCCAGCCGTTGTTCGACGCTCAACCCGGCGGCGCTGGTGAGTGGAAAAAGGGCGCAGCAAACCGCTGCGCTAATCACAGAGATACGCATAAAAGTCCTTAATTTATCCAGAGGTTAAATCAGCGGGGCGCCTTACATGGCGGGGGATTCTCCGGTGGCCGGGGCCGGGGCTGGCGAGGCGCCGCGTCCGGCATCGAGGTCGGCACGGATCTGCTCATAGTGATCGTCGAGGCGGTAGAAGCGGCCCATCCACAGCATCGAAGCGAGGATCAACAGCGCCGGAATGTACAGATAGCAGGCCTTGATGGCCAACAGGGCGCTGTCGCTTTGCGCCTGGTTGGCGATATAGCCGCCGGAGGAGAGCAGTACCCCGGTGATCGCCCCGGCGCTGGCCATCGCCACCTTGCCGAGAAAGCCGTTTATCGAGGTCAGGATCCCAGCGGTATTAATGCCGGTTTTCCACACGCCGTAATCCACCGGGTCGGCCTGCATCGAGAAATAGATAGCCGTGCGCTGACCGGCGCCAAGGGAGAGGATCACCGCCCCGACGATCAGCCCCAGCGCGTAGGTGCCAGAGAGCATCATCATCCCCATCCCGAGCAGATTGATCGCGCTGGCGACCAGATAGACATGACGTTTTTTCATGCGTCGGGCCAGCAGCGGGACGGTGAGGGTGCCGAGCAGGGGAACGAAGGTGGAGATCCCGGCGATAACCGCCGTCAGCTCGGTATTCCCGACGTAATAGTGGAAGAAGTACACCAGCGCTCCGGTCTGAAAGAAAAAGGCCCCCCACATCAGAAAGATATTGCTGGCGAAGATCCACCACGGACGATTGGCGCGGAGGCTAATCCAGGCGCGTTTCAGGGTCATGCGCTCCCCGGTGAGGGTGATCTTTTCTTCGACGTTGCGAAAGCTCACCAGCAGGAAAAAGGCCGCCAGTACGCCAAAAATCACTGCGGTATAGAGGAATCCCTGCTGCTGATTGCCCTTGCCCAGCGCACCGACCAGCGGCAGGGTGGCCACGGCGACGATGGTGGCCCCGAGGGATCCCAGCAGAATACGTACCGCCGACAGCGTGGTGCGCTCTGCGGAATCACTGGTTAAAAACGGCAGCATGGCGCAGAACGGAATGTTCACCAGAGTGTAGAGGAACGACAGACACAGATAGGTGACAAAGGCGTACAGCAGTTTGCCGGTGGTGCCGAAATCCGGCACATAAAAGGCCAGAATACACAGCAGACCAAAAGGCAGGGCGCCGATCAGCAGCCAGGGACGGCAGCGCCCCCAACGGGTGGCGGTATTGTCGATCACCAGCCCCATCAGCACGTCGGCCACGCCATCCACCAAGCGGGTGACCAGGAACATCAGCCCGACGTAATAGGCCGGGAGGCCCATCACGTCGGTGTAAAAGAACATCAGATACAGAGAGATCATCTGCCACACAAGGTTGCAGGAGAGATCGGCAATGCCATAACCAAGGCGCTGCCGCCACAGGGTAAACGTTGTTTCTGCCATAAATCACTCGCTTATCGTTGTTGTTAAAGTCCGTACTGGCGAATAAACCAGGCCGGGGTACAGCTCCACGCATGGCAGTAACTGTTGATGAGCTTACTGCCATACGGGGAAAAGTCAGGATGCTGTGGGTCGAAAATTTCCCAGAAGGTGTCGGCGCCGTAGTCAACCATCGCCCCCCAGTAGGCCTTGATCTCCGCTACCGCCTCCTCGCGCAGGCCGCACTGCAGCAGGGCGACAATGTGATGATGGCGCAGGTACGGGGTATTCATGGCAATGGCGGGCGGCTGTTGCTGCAGGCGGCGCATCAGCGCTTGCCGCTGCCCGGCGGTGCCAACCTCCGCCAGTACCAGCCAGATCTGCGATGCCCATGAGACCTGGCGCGCGGCGCCGCTGATAAACACCTGCCGCTCGCTGTCCCACAGGTGCTGCTGAGCGGCCTCTTTCAGCTGCGCCAGTGTGGCGGTGTCGTCGGGTACCCGCTGTGGCTCAATACGCTGCGCCAGCCAGATGGCGCGCTGCAGGCAGTAGATGAGCACCCCCTGCGCCGCCGCCTGTTTATTCAGATCCGCCTGCCAGTCGATAAATACCCACCAGTCATCGCTGTCGCGCACCAGGCCGCGGGTATCGCAACGGGTCAGCGCCAGCTCGATTTGCCGTCGCGCCGTGGGCCACAGTTCACGGGCGGTTTCCATGTCGCCAGTGCTTTGCAGGTAGTGATAGAGTACGTCGACAAAAAATAATGAATAATCAAAGAGAAAGGTGTCATCGGCGCGCACGTCAGGCTGGACAAAGACATTGGCGGAGACCATGCCATCTTCCCGGGTATGGCCGGCAAACAGGTACAGGCAGCGGCGGACCAGATCGTGGTGGCCGAAGGTCACGTCATTGACCAGCGCCTGCAGGCGCAGGTCGCCGAGCCACAGCCGACGGTCGCGTTTCGGCCCATCCTCAAACACCTCCTGCATGCAGTTTTGCAGGGTGCGAACCGCGACGTCATCAATGGCTTTCATCTGCGGATCGGCGATGACCGCCGGCTGCGGGTTGCCGGCAGAGGTAACGGTTTCCAGGGCTATCTCATCGAACTGCAGACGAAATTTGCGCGACAGCGCTTTGATCTCCACCTTCAGATAGCGCAGGCAGTAGCGACGTGGCAGGTCAACCCGGGCGGGCAGGACGTCGAGCCACAGATCCTGTTGCTGCAACCAGCTGCTGCTCAGCCACCCCTGGTACTCGCTGAACGGCTCGCAGACTTCGCTCAGCGTTTCGCCGAAGGTGAAGTGCAGATGGGCCGGGGCATCCGGCGGGCTGCCGACGCTGCGACAGCTGAACTGCAGGTAGCCAACAAAATGGCTGCCAAAGTCAATAATGATGCTGTCGCCGACGCTGAGCGGTTGCTGATAAAACTGCTCCGGGGTGCAGACGGCATGCCCCCGCCAGCCGGTCAGCGCCTTGGGATCGGGTTCAGCCCTGACGATGGCCTGTGGCGCCTGGCGCTGACGATGCAGCGCGGGCGTCAGGGCGGCCGCACGCTGTAATAAATGCGGATGGCGGGTCATCGCCACACTGGAATTGTATTGAATTGCCTGTGACATACTGCGTCCTCTCCATTAGGTTAGGCGCAGCATAGGCCGTCGTCTGGCGGCGCCACCACTCTGGCAATGCCAAACCGTCAGTGAAAATGGCAGGAATAATGAGGTGGGGGCGCTGGCGATCACAAATCCGCACATCGGGCGAGTGACGAAGGCTGGAATAGATTATCGTGCCCCTGCGCACCACGCTGTTCAGGATTTGCTGTAATGATGACACTGACCGTTGAGTATTATTTCACCCATCCCCAGGATAAGCTCGGCATGTACGCCAGCGACCCGGAAGATAATAGCCAGGAACATGGCCACGAGTTTGCCGAGCTGGTGATCGTCGAGGAGGGGCATGGATTACACGTTATTAATGGCCGCCCGCTGTATATCCAGCAGGGCGATGTATTTTACGTCCAGCCTGGCGATGTCCACTATTATGATGAGCTGGGGACGCTGAAGCTGATTAATGTCTTAATTAATCCGGCGGTGGCCTTTCGCTATTTACAGCAGATGGAGGGATTGCTGCAGCAATTATCGGCGCAGCGCGCCGCCTGCTATGGCTGGCTGGCGCCTGAGACCCGCAGCTATTGTCGGGAACTGGTGGAAAAGATATTTTCCCTGGCGCTGAGGGCGGCGGATAATACCCCGCTACGTGAGTCTCTCTTTTTCCAGCTGGTGACCACCATTCTCACAGCCGAGTCGGAAGCAGAATATAGCAGCACCCGCTATAAACTCCATAAATTACTCACCTGGCTGCAGGAGCACTGTTTCGAAGAACATAACTGGCAGCAGCTGGCGGAGCAATTTCATCTCACCACCCGCACGGCGTTTCGCCATATTAAAGAGGCCACCGGCTTAACGCCGGATAATTATCTGAAACGCCTGCGGCTGGTCTCCGCGCGGGTCAAATTACGTGAAACGGAGATGACCATTACCGAAGTGGCTTATCTGTGCGGCTTCGCCAACAGCAACCACTTTACCACCCTGTATAAAAAAGTGTTTGGCCTGACCCCCAGCGCCGATCGCCGCCGCCCACCGTGTTGAAAAGGGGGGGGCCGCAGGCCGGGCAGGGGAAACCGGCCGCCTGCGGCAAGTCACGCTTATTCGTCGAGGGAGTTTGCCCGCACATGACGACCGCTGGCGACAAAATTGCCGGTGCCAAGATGATGCAGGGTATTGAGCTTATCGTCGTCGAACTGCCAGCGTCCGGTGACGAACGCGCGCTCATCGGCGGCGGCAGACACCACCTCCCCGAACAGGGTGTCGTACTGGGTCTGGGCCGCCGTCGCCGGCAGCAGTCGGCACTCCATCCATGCCAGACACTTCTCCTCGATCAGCGGCAACCCCAGCTCCGGACCGGTCACTACCGGGATCCCCCAGGCATTGAATTTGTCCTCATCGCGGCCGCTGACGCTGCCGACGGCGTAGGTCCAGCTGGCGGCGGCGACGCCGGGAACCACAATGCCGAAGGTGCCGTTGCGCTCGATGATCTCCCGCGTCCAGGTGCTTTTATCCACCACAATAGCCACCCGCGGCGGGGCGAATTCCACCGGCATTGACCAGGCGGCGGCCATGACGTTGCGCCGGTCGGACGGGGCATCGTAGCTGGTGATCAAAATGGTCGGGCCGTGGTTGAGCAGGCGGCTGGCATATTGCAGTTCAACGTGGCGAAAGCGGCTCATAGGCGTTCCTTGAATAATGGGTCGGTTGGCAGGTAACACGTTAAGCCGCAATGAAAATGTAATCAATACGTCATCTCGTCTGACTATAGTCGCCAGCACTAAGTCCCAAAGAGGATCACAATATGTTGGCTCCCCTGATGTTATCCCAGGTGAGCGTGCCCCGTCGGATGTCGGCCGCCGGGCAGGTCTCGCTGTCCCGAAAGGGAGGGCGATGATGCGCACGCTGACCCCTATCACCCTGCAGGAGGTCTCTTTTGCCTTCGCAGAGACTCCCGTTCTTGACCGTTTCTCGTTGCATATCGAACCCGGCCGCATCGTGGCGCTACTGGGTCCGTCCGGCTGCGGCAAAAGCACTTTGCTGCGTCTGCTGGCCGGGCTGAGCGTGCCGGCCAGCGGCGAAATCCGCTTTGGCGACAGGCTGGTCGCCCGCGCAGGATGGGGATTGCCCCCGGAGCAGCGCGATATCGGCATGGTTTTTCAGGATTACGCCCTCTGGCCGCATATGAGCGTGGCGCAGAACGTCGCCTTTCCACTGCGCATGCGCGGTGTCTCCCGTAGCGAACGCGAGCGCCGGGTCAGCGAGGCGCTGGCGCGGGTAGGCCTCAACGGTTTCGCCGAACGTAAACCCTCTGGTCTTTCTGGCGGTCAGCAGCAGCGGGTGGCGCTGGCGCGGGCGATCGTCGCCGCGCCGCGGGTGCTGCTGTTTGATGAACCGCTCTCCAACCTGGACAGCGAACTGCGCGAATCGCTGTGCGGCGAAATGAGCCGCCTGTTGCGACAGCTCGGCATCACCGCCGTGTATGTCACCCATGACCGACGTGAAGCCGAGCTGTTAGCCGACCAGATTGTCTATTTATCCGCGGGCCGCGTGGCCGCTGTCCGCGCCGTTACGCCAACCTCAGGGGAAGTTGCATGAACACCGTTATGACCGTTAAGAAAGGAGTGGTACTCGCGATGGCTCTCTCCGCCATGATGCTTTCCAGCGCCCATGCGCTGACCGTTTACACCGCCGGCCCTGGCTCGCTGGCGAAAAGCCTGGCCAGCGGTTTTGAACAACAGACCGGGGTGAAGGTGACGGTTTTCCAGGCCACCACCGGCAAAGTGATGGCCCGACTGGAGGCCGAGCAGGCCAACCCGCAGGCGGATGTGCTGATCTCCGCCTCGTGGGATACCGCCGAAGATCTGCACCAGCGGGGCTGGTTGCTGCCTTTTGCGAGCGCCAACGCCGACCAGGTACCGGCGAACCTGAAATCAGCGGACTATATCGCCCAGGGCGTCTCCGCCCTGGGTATTGTCTGGAACAGTAAAAGTGGCACCCCGGAACCGAAAGAGTGGCGGGATCTCACCCAGCCGGCGTTTAAAGACAAGGTGACAACCCCCGACCCGGCGCTCTCCGGCGCGTCGCTGGATTTGCTGATCGGGCTGCAAAACAGCATGGGCGACCAGGCCTGGCAACTGTTTGACGATCTGAAAAAGAACGGCATGGTGGTCAGCGGACCCAACGCCCAGGCGGTGACGCCGGTGATGCAGGGGGCGAAAGCAGCGGTATTTGGCGCGGTGGATTATGTCTCCTACGGCAATATTCAGCAGGGCGAGTCGCTGAAGGTGATCTTCCCGGCCAGCGGAACGGTGATTGCCCCGCGCCCGATGATGATCCTCAAAACCAGCCAGCATGCCGACGATGCCAAAGCCTTTATCGATTATGTTCTGTCGCCGGAAGGTCAGGCGAGGGTTGCCGATGCCTGGCTGATGCCCGCCCGCCGCGACGTGGCGGCCAAACGTCCGTTACTGGACGCGCTGAAGGTGCTGCCCACCACCAGCGAAGGCAGCAGCGAACGGGGCGCCGTGCTCGCCCGCTTCAGTCAGCTGTACGCGCAGTAATTGCTCCTGTTCCTCCGGCGCTGGCCGCCGGGGGGACCCCTCAGCTTCAGGAACCGGTTGTGAAACAAACATTCCTTTCCGGCGCGACCCTCGCCGCCCTGGTGATGCTGGTCGCGTTACCGTTAGTGTTTATTCTGCTGCAGGCGATTTTTCCCCATTTTAGCGCTGGTTCGCTCGGGAATGCCTTTGGTGGCGTCTCGGCGCTGCTGGCCGATCCCCAGTTACCGGCGATGCTCGGCGGTACGCTGTGGATCGCCGCCGGCGTGGCGCTGGTCAGCGTAATGATTGGTCTGCCGCTCGGCATCCTGCGCGGTATGTTTTCGCTGCCGCTGCCCCGGCTGTGGGATCTCCTGTTTTTGATCCCCTTTCTGACGCCGCCCTATATCTCGGCGCTCTCCTGGATGCTGGCCCTGCAAAGCCAGGGCTATCTGCAGCAGCTGACCGGCTGGCAATTGAACGATCTGCTGTTCAGCCGCAGCGGTATCGTACTGGTGATGACCTTTAATATTTTCCCGGTGGTGTACTTTGCCGTCTCCCGCAGCCTGCTGGCGAGCGGGACCCGGCTGGCGGTGGTCGCCCGCGTCCATGGCGCCAGCGCCTGGCGCGCCTTCTGGCACGTGACGCTGCCGATGCTCTCCCCGGCGCTGGCGGCGGGCACGCTGCTGGCGTTTACCCTCGCTATCGAGGAGTTTGGCGTACCGGCGGCGCTGGGCAGCCGTGCGGGAGTGGTGATGCTGACGGTCGGTATTGAGAAAAAACTGGCCGACTGGCCGGTGGACCTTACCGGCGCCGCGCTGCTGTCACTGCTGCTGATGGCGGTGGCGTTGTTCGCCTGGTGGCTGCAAATACGGCTGGTGGGGGAGAAAGAGGTCACCAGCGTCACCGGCAAGCCGGGAGAAAACCGCGGGGCATCGCTGGGCTGGATGACGCTGCCCGCCGTGCTGGTAATGGCGGCCGTCGGCGGCCTGGCGGTCGGCGTCCCCGCCGCCTCGATGATGCTCACCAGCGTGATGGGCACGCTCTCAGGGGGCGTGAGTGTTGAGAATGTCACGCTGCGTCACTTCGCGGCGCTGTTTGACCAGCAGGGGGATGCCCTGTCGGCCCTCGGCACCAGCCTGTCGCTGGCCCTGGGCTCGGCGCTGATCGTCGGCGCGCTGGGCCTGCTGGCCGCCTGGCTGGTGATGGTGCAGAAGATTAAAGGGCGCGGGATGGTGGACGCGCTGTCGCTGATGCCGGCGGCGCTGCCGGGCGTGGTGGTGGGGGTCGGTTTGATCCTGCTGTGGAATCAGCCTTTCTGGCCGCGTTCGCCCTATAACACGCTGTGGATGTTGCTGCTCTCCTATTGCTGCCTGCTGTTGCCCTGGCCGGTGCGCTATGTCGGCAGCGCGCTGCGCCAGCTGGGCCCCAATCTTGAGCCCGCCGCCCGGGTGCACGGGGCGTCGCCGCTACAGGCGCTGCGGTTGATTGTCCTGCCGCTGGTCTTTCCGGCGCTGCTGGCGGCGATGCTGATGGTGTTCGCGGTGGCGTCCCGGGAGCTGGTGACCTCGCTGCTGCTCTCTCCAGCCGGTACGCAAACCGTGTCGGTGTTTATCTGGCGCCAGTTCGAACAGGGTTCCGTCGGTCAGGGCATGGCGATGGCCAGCCTGACGCTGTTGACCGGTCTGGTCCTGATGCTGACGGCGCTGGCGCTAATGCAGCGCAGCACGCGCGGTTAACGACAAGCGCACAAAAAAGACGGTCGGCGCGGAAAAATAGGCTATAAATGTCGGACACCTACAGCTGGAGGCCTTGATGAGTCCCTTTTTACGCGCCTATTTTTCCCGTCTGGGCTGGACGGGTGAGCCTGATGTATCCATTGATACCCTGCGGGAACTGCATCTGCAGCATAACAGCGCCATCCCCTTTGAAAACCTCGACGTCCTGCTGCCGCGTGAGATCCACCTTGACGATCGGGCGCTGGAAGAGAAGCTGATCGCCGCCCGCCGCGGGGGGTATTGTTTTGAACAGAATGGCCTGCTGGAGCGCGCGCTGCGCGAGATAGGCTTTAACGTCCGCAGCCTGCTGGGCCGCGTGGTGCTGGCCAATCCGCCGCAGATGCCGCCGCGTACTCACCGTTTATTGCTGGTGGAAGTGGCGGGCGAGCGCTGGATCGCCGACGTCGGCTTCGGCGGCCAGACGCTGACCGCGCCGATCAAACTGCTGGCCGATATCCCCCAGCAAACGCCGCACGGTAGCTATCGTCTGGTGCATGAAGGCGATGAGTGGACGCTGCAGTTCAACCATCACGAACACTGGCAGTCGATGTACCATTTCGATTTAGGCCGCCAGTATGCGTCTGATTATGTGATGGGCAACTTCTGGTCGGCGCACTGGCCGCAGTCCCATTTCCGTCACCATCTGCTGATGTGCCGTCATCTGCCGGACGGCGGCAAAATGACCCTCACCAATTTCCACTTTACCCACTGGGAGAATAACCACGTGGTGGAGAAGGTCGATTTTGCCGATGTCTCCGCGCTGTATGAAGCGCTGCAGACCCGCTTCGGGCTGGGTGTCGACGATCCTAAACATGGCTTTAGTGAAGCGGCGCTGGCGGCGGTAATGGCGGCGTTCGATACCCATCCGGAAGCCGGGAAGTAAATTTCCTCATGCCCGGTGGCGCTGCGCTGACCGGGCATGGGGGAAAGCTATCGAATGAAGATAGAAGCGTTTATGTAGGCCGGATAAGGCGTAGCCGCCATCCGGCAAACTAACGGCGCAACGGGGTCAATGGCCTCCGCCAGCAGTCAGTGCCCGCGATGGATCCATGCCACGCCCTGGCAGCGTCCGCTAAAACAATTCCATGGTAATCATCTTATTCAAATAACGGCTAAACGCCGCCTCATCCAGGGTCTGGGTGCCGAGGGCATAAATCCCGTCGAGGCCGCACACCATGGCGATAAAACGCCAGGCGATATCCGCCGGTGGTTCAGACGATCGAAATTCGCCGCAGGCGAGGCCCTGCTTGATGATGGCGACGGTCTCTTCATGCCACATGTTCATGGTCAGCAGGTAGGCCGCTTTGATGTCCGGGTCGCTGTCGGCCAGCACCTGGCCTTCGCGCCACAGGCGGATATAGGGCTCCAGCCGGCCATCTTCACTGCCAATCATCGAGAATAACCGCTCGCGCCAGCTGGCGTCTTCGGCCACCAGCGGCATATCGAGCATCTCGCGGATCAGACGGATGAAAACCTGCGATTTCAGCTCGCCGATGGAGGCGAAGTGGTGGTGCAACTGCCCGGCGGCCACCTCGGCTTCGCGGGCGATCTGTCGCACGGTCATGGCGGCAAAACCCCCGCGCAGCGCCAGCCGCATGGCGGCCTGCATAATCCATTCCCGTCGTGCATCCCGCTGTAAATAGTGCATAGAACCCCGCTGTCATCTGACTTTGGCCGAGTGTAACAAAAAGTTGGACATGTGTTCAACAATCCGGCAGGATCGCCATCCTGGACGTGCGTCCAATTTCCAACATTGATTGAGGTACAAGCTATGTCACGGCAATGGATGACGCTGATGGCGATTTTACTGGTTTATATTCCGGTGGCGATTGACGCCACGGTATTGCATGTGGCTGCCCCGACGCTCAGCGTCGCACTGGGTAGCAGCGGTAATGAACTGCTGTGGATCATTGATATCTACTCCTTAGTCATGGCCGGTATGGTGCTGCCGATGGGCGCCCTCGGCGATAAAATTGGCTTCAAGCGCCTGCTGCTGCTCGGCAGCGCCATTTTTGGCGTCGCCTCGCTGTGTGCCGCGCTGTCGCCGACGGCCCTGACGCTGATTGCCTCACGCGCTTTGCTGGCGGTGGGGGCGGCGATGATCGTCCCGGCGACGCTGGCTGGGATCCGCAGCACCTTTGCCGAGGCCAGCCAGCGCAATATGGCGCTGGGTCTGTGGGCGGCGGTGGGCTCCGGCGGCGCGGCCTTTGGCCCACTGGTGGGCGGCATGCTGCTGGAGCATTTCTACTGGGGGTCGGTATTCCTGATCAACGTGCCGATCGTGCTGGTGGTTATCGCCATTAATGCGAAGGTGGTGCCGCGCCAGCCCGCGCGCCGCGAACAACCGCTCAATCTGCTGCAGGCGCTCATTTTAATTGCCTCGATCCTGATGCTGGTGTTTAGCGCGAAATCGGCGCTGAAGGGCCAGCTGGCGCTGTGGCTCACCGCACTGGTGGCGATCGGCGGGGCGGCGATGTTGACCTGGTTTATCCGCAAGCAGCTGTCGGCGGCCCGCCCGATGGTGGATATGCGGCTGTTCACCCATCGTATTATTTTAAGCGGGGTGATGATGGCGATGACGGCCCTGATTACTCTGGTCGGTTTTGAACTGCTGATGGCTCAGGAGCTGCAGTTTGTGCATCAGAAAACGCCGTTCGAGGCGGGGATGTTTATGCTGCCGGTGATGGTCGCCAGTGGCTTCAGCGGTCCGATCGCCGGAATACTGGTGTCGAAACTGGGACTACGGCAGGTCGCGACGGGCGGAATGTTGCTCAGCGCCTTCAGCTTTCTTGGCCTCGCGCTTACGGATTTCAGCACTCAGCCGTGGCAGGCGTGGGGGCTGATGACATTGCTGGGCTTCAGCGTCGCCAGCGCGCTGCTGGCCTCCAGTTCCGCGATTATGGCGGCGGCGCCGAAGGAGAAAGCGGCGGCGGCCGGGGCGATCGAAACCATGGCCTATGAACTTGGCGCCGGTCTCGGCATTGCGCTGTTCGGCCTGATCCTGACCCGCAGCTACAGCGCCACCATTGTGCTGCCGCCTGGCCTGAACGATGCTATGGCACAGCAGGCGTCGTCGTCGATTGGCGAGGCGGTCAGTCTGACCGAGGCGCTGCCCGCCGGGGTGGCCGAAGCGCTGATGGCGGCGGCGAAGGCGGCCTTTACCCAGGCTCACAGCCTGGTGCTGGCGACGGCGGGCGTACTGCTTCTGCTGCTGGCCGCCGGCATCTGGCGCAGTCTGGCGAGCGTGGCGAAACCGCAGTCAACGCTATAGCTGTAGCGACAGGTCCATCGCCGCGCGTCGAAGCGGGGCGAGGGCCTTCTCTTTTAACGCCGCGGTGCTGATCGTCGCGGCGGGGACTCCGACATTCAGCGCCGCCACCACCTGGCCATGGCGCGACAGCACGGGCACCGCCAGCGAACACAACCCTACCTCAATCTGCCGGTCGGCGAGGGCATAGCCCTGCATGCGCACCCGGGCGATCTCTGCACGTAAACCAGCCATATCGCACAGAGTATGCGGGGTGTAGCGGATTAACGCTGCTCGTGACAGTGTCACTTCAAGCTGTTCCTCCGGCAGCGCGCTCAGCAACACCCGTCCCATAGAGGTCGCCCACGCTGGCAGGCGGCTGCCGCGCCCCAGGTCGACGCTCAGTAAATTATTGACCGCCGCGCGGGCGATATAGAGCACGTTGTCGCCGTCCAGCGTCGCCGCTGAGCAGGATTCGCCGAGCGCTTTGCCGAGGCTATCCAGCGCCGTCTGCGCGACTTTCGCCAGCGGCGTGCCGGCCAGATAGGCGTGGCCGACGGCCAGCACCCGGGGCAGCAGTTCATAGCTGCGGCCATCCGGGCTGTGCACCATGCCCAGCGCGGCGAGGGTATACAGGCAGCGGCGTACCGCCGCGCGGGAGATTTGGGTTTTCTGGCTCAACTGGGAAATGGTCAGCCGCTGGCGCTGGGGGGTAAAAGCGTTAAGGACCTCCAGCCCGCGGGCCAGAGACAGCATAAAGTTGGGATCGTGCTCGGCCTGCCTGGCGCTCAAGGTGGTGGGGGTATGGTCACGCATTGATTCCCTCTCCGTTGCAATGCAAAGCTCACGGGGCATCACTATACCGTGCGCAAACCGCACCGTCCTGAATTGTGCCGGATTTACCACCGCGATCACATTATTAACTGCCTTTTAACAAACGTGCCGATAATCGCACAACATTTCGATTATCGCCGTTGACCATCGACCAGGCTGAACCCTATTGTCAATGGCACACACCTCCCCGTTATGGATGTGGGTACAAAAAGTTATACATCTCACCAGGAACCGAAAATGACCGCCACCGTAGAACGTATTGAGAGCTGGATAGTGGATGTCCCGACCATCCGGCCACACAAGTTATCGATGACCACCATGGGCTGCCAGACGCTGGTGATCGTCCGCCTTACCCGCTCCGACGGCATCTGCGGCATCGGCGAAGCCACCACCATTGGCGGCTTGAGCTATGGCGTCGAGAGCCCGGAGGCCATCTCGTCGGCGATAACCCATTATCTGACGCCGCTGTTGAAAGGGCAGCCGGCCGATAACCTGAATGCGCTGACTGCCCGCATGAACAGCGCCATTAAAGGCAACACCTTTGCGAAGTCCGCCGTTGAAACCGCGCTGCTGGATGCGCAGGGCAAAGCCTTAGGGTTGCCGGTGTCGGCGCTGCTCGGTGGGGCGCTGCAAACGGCGTTGCCGGTGCTGTGGACCTTAGCCAGCGGCGATACCGCGAAAGATATTGCCGAAGGGGAAAAACTGTTAGCTGAGCGCCGCCATCATGCGTTCAAACTGAAAATTGGCGCGCGGGAATTAGCCACCGACCTGCGTCATACCCGGGCCATTGTGGAAGCGTTAGGCGATCGCGCCAGCATCCGCGTCGACGTCAACCAGGCCTGGGACGCCGCGACCGGCGCGAAAGGCTGCCGCGAACTGGCGGCGATGGGCGTCGACCTCATCGAACAGCCGGTCAGCGCCCACGATAATGCCGCACTGGTGCGCCTGAGCCAGCAAATTGAAACCGCGATCCTCGCGGATGAAGCGGTCGCGACCGCCTACGATGGTTATCAGCTGGCGCAGCAGGGCTTTACCGGCGCTTATGCCCTGAAAATCGCCAAAGCCGGGGGACCGAATAGCGTGCTGGCGCTGGCCAGCGTCTCCCAGGCGGCGGGGATTGGCCTGTATGGCGGCACCATGCTGGAAGGGACCGTCGGTACCGTTGCCTCTCTGCACGCCTGGTCGACGTTGCCGCTGCAGTGGGGAACCGAGATGTTCGGCCCGCTGCTCCTCAAAGACGATATCGTCAGCGTACCGCTGACCTTTGCCGACGGCCAGGTGGCGTTGCCGCAAACGCCAGGGCTCGGCGTGGAGCTGGATGAAGACAAGCTGCGCTTCTATTTCCGTAAAGCATAACAGGAGAAAATCATGCTATTTAAAGTGGAGATGACCGTTAATATTCCGCTCGGTTTTCCTGCCGCCGAAGCGGATGAAATTAAACAACGCGAAAAAGCCTATTCGCAGCAATTACAACGTGAAGGCAAATGGCGACATATCTGGCGCGTCGCCGGTCTTTACGCCAATGTCAGTATTTTCGATGTTCAAGATGCCGAAGAGTTACATCAAATTTTAATGGGATTGCCGCTGTATCCTTTTATGGATATTCGCGTCGAGGCGCTATGCCGTCATCCCTCGTCTGTTCGTGAAGACGATAGCTAATAATAATAACATCTGTCCTCATGCCGGGAACACCCGGCAAATATCCTACAACGATAAGAGAGAATAATTATGAGTAATGCTTTCGTACAACAAGAAGCCGTGCAGAAATTATTACGTGAAGGCGCGGGGTTAAATGTTCCTGGCGGTAATGAACGCTTTAAAGCCATTGTCCACCGTCTGCTGGAGAATATCTGCACGCTGATCGACGACTATAACGTCAGCGAAGAAGAGTTCTGGCATGCGGTGAACTACTTGCACGAACTGGGCGGCCGTCAGGAAGCGGCGCTGCTGGCGGCGGGGCTGGGACTGGAGCATTTCCTCGACCTGCGTCAGGACGCCATCGACGCGGCGGCGCGGCGGGAAACCGGTACCCCACGCACCATCGAAGGACCGCTGTATGTGGCCAATGCGCCGCTGGCCGACAGCCACGCCCGGATGGATGATGGCGCCGATGCCGGGGAAGTGATGTGGCTGCATGGTCAGGTTAAAGATAATCAGGGCCAGCCGGTAGCCAATGCCATCGTTGATATCTGGCACGCCAATACCCTCGGCAATTATTCGTTCTTCGATCAGAGCCAGAGCGACTACAACCTGCGCCGGCGGATCCGCACCGGCGCCGATGGCCGCTACAGCGTGCGCAGCATCATGCCATCCGGATACGGCTGTCCGCCGGATGGCCCGACGCAGAAGTTGCTGGACCAGTTAGGCCGCCACGGCAACCGTCCGGCGCACATTCACTTCTTCGTCTCCGCCCCGGGCCATAAGCATCTGACCAGCCAGATTAACCTCAGCGGCGATAAATATCTGTGGGATGATTTTGCTTTTGCCACCCGCGACGGTCTGATTGCCGACCCGGTAAAAGTGACCGACCGCGAGACCATCGCGCAGCGCGATCTTGAGGGAGAGCACACCGAGGTCTGTTTTGATTTCACCCTGTGTAAAGCCCTGAACGCCGACGAAGAGCACCGCGGCTCGCGTCTGCGCGCCAAAGAGTAATCGGCTTTACTGGCCACGGGCACGCTGCTGCCCGGGCCGGATATTGCACCCGAAAACGACAAATTCACCCTGTTTCTTTCATCCTGAATCCTGCAGGAGGGACTGACTCATGCAAAAAACGCTCTCAGCGCTCAAAGACAAAATCACCAACGCGTTAATTGTCGACCGTGAAAATCATATCTACCGTTGTCATCGTTCTATATTTACCGATCAACAGTTATTTGATTTCGAAATGAAAAATATATTTGAAGGGAATTGGGTTTTTCTTGCCCATGAAAGTCAAATCCCAGAGCCGGGTGACTATTATACCCTGACGCTGGGGCGCCAGCCGGTTATTATTACCCGCGATAAAAAGAATGAACTGCACGCGTTAATTAATAGCTGCGCCCACCGCGGCGCGATGTTATGCCGACGCAAAAGCGGAAATAAAAACTCATTTACCTGTCCGTTCCATGGCTGGACCTTCAGCAATAATGGCAAATTATTAAAAGCCAAAGATGAGAGCACCGGCGGTTATCCTGAAACCTTCAAACAGGAAGGATCTCACGATCTGCAAAAGTTGCCGCGCTTTCAGTCTTACCGCGGTTTCTTATTCGGGAGCCTCAACGCCGACGTGCAGTCGCTGGAGGAGTATCTCGGCGAAACCCGCAAAATCATCGATCTGATTGTCGATCAGGCGCCGGACGGGCTGGAAGTGCTGAAGGGCTCGTCGAGCTACGTTTACGAAGGCAACTGGAAGCTGGGCGCAGAGAACGGCGCCGATGGTTATCACGTCAGCGTGGTCCACTGGAACTACGCCTCAACCATGTCACGCCGCAACTATGAAGCAGAAGGGACGCATGCGGTTGACGCCAACGGCTGGTCAAAGAGCGTCGGCGGCGGCTACGGTTTTGACAATGGCCATATGCTGCTGTGGACCCGGGCGCTGAACCCGGAAGTGCGCCCGGTGTATGCCCACCGCGAGCGTCTGCAGGCGGAATTTGGCGAACTGCGCGCCGACCAGATGGTCAACGAAACCCGCAACCTGTGCCTTTATCCCAACGTCTATCTGATGGATCAGTTTTCTACCCAGATCCGCGTGATCCGCCCGATTGCGGTGGATAAAACCGAAGTCACCATCTGGTGCTTTGCGCCAAAAGGGGAATCTGACCAGGCGCGGGCGCTGCGCATCCGCCAGTATGAAGATTTCTTTAACGTTAGCGGCATGGGGACGCCGGACGATCTGGAAGAGTTCAGCGCCTGCCAGCGCGGCTATCTTGGCGAAAATCTGCCCTGGAGCGATCTGAGCCGCGGCGCGCTGCGCTGGGTCGATGGCCCGGATGAGCACGCCAGGCACGCGGGCTTCACGCCACGACTCAGCGGGGTGAAATCGGAAGATGAAGCGCTGTACATCGCCCATCACCATCACTGGCAAACGGTGATGCTGGCGGCGCTGGAACAGGAACAGCAGCGCTACGACCAGTCGATTACCCAGCGCGTGGAGGTGGCCTGATGCTGAATCTCGAACACGTTCGTCAGTTTCTCTATTACGAAGCCCGCCTGCTGGATGACCGTCAGTGGGACGAATGGCTGAGCTGTTACAGCCCGCAGGTGGTCTACTGGATGCCGGCGTGGGGCGATGACGACCAGCTGACGCGCGATCCGCAAAAAGAGATTTCCCTTATCTACTACCCCAACCGTGAAGGCCTGGAAGATCGCGTCTATCGCATTAAAACCGAACGTTCCGGCGCCAGCACGCCGGAGCCGCGTACGACGCACATCATCAGCAATGTTGAACTGATGGGCGAAAGCGATGAGGGGCTGGCGGTGCGCTACAACTGGGTCACCTGGAGCCATCGCTATCAACACACCGATGCCTATTTCGGCTCTACCTGCTGCACGCTAATTGAGCAGGACGGCAGGCCGCAGATCGTTCGTAAAACGGTACGCCTGAATAACGACTATATCCGTCAGGTGATTGACGTTTACCACATTTAAGAGGCGCTTATGACCTTCAATATTGCTCTTAATTTTGAGGACGGCATTACCCGCTTTATTCAATGTAATGCCGGGGAGAAGGTGCTGGATGCCGCCTATCGCCAGAAGGTGAATCTGCCGATGGACTGTTCGGACGGCGTTTGCGGTACCTGCAAATGTCACTGCGCCAGCGGTGAATACGATCTGGGGGAGGATTATCTCGACGAGGCGTTAAGCGACGACGAAGCGCAGGCCCGTCAGGTGCTGACCTGCCAGATGGTCCCGACCAGCGACTGTGTGATCGATGTGCCGGTGGTCGCCGCGCAGTGTAAAACCGCGCTGACCAACACCGGGGCGGAGGTGCGGCAGGTGAATTGTCTGTCCGATACCGCCATCGAACTGGTGGTCGCCCTGGATGAGCCGCTGGCTTTCCTGCCGGGGCAATATATCAACATTCAGGTACCGGGCACGCCTCATGTGCGCGCCTACTCATTCAGCTCGCTGCCGGGTTCTCTCGAAGGGCGCTTTCTTATTCGTAACGTGCCTGGCGGCATGATGAGCCAGTGGTTAACCCAGCAGGCGCGGCCCGGCGATCGTCTGATCCTCAGCGGGCCCATGGGCAGCTTCTATTTGCGCCACGGCGAACGCCCGCTGCTCATGCTGGCGGGCGGTACCGGGCTGGCGCCGCTGCTGTCCATGTTACACACCCTGCAGACACAGGGCAGTCAGCGCCCGGTAACGCTACTGTACGGCGTGACCCGCGATTGCGATCTGGTGAAAACCGACGCGCTGGATGCGTTTAACCAACAACTGACGGGATATCGCTGGCTGCCGGTGGTAGCCGATGAAAACAGTACCTGCCCACAGCGCGGTTTTGTCACCGACCATCTTGACGACGCCATGCTGAATAACGGCGACGTCGATATCTATCTTTGTGGGCCGCCGCCGATGGTCAACGCAGTCGCCACGACGCTGCGCGACAGAGGCATTTCCCCGGCAGGCTTCTGGTATGAGAAATTTATCGCCAGCCAGAGCGCGGCGGCATAAGGAGGCAGTATGCGTTTTACCGATAAGGTCGTTGCCATTACCGGCGCGGCGCAGGGGATTGGCCGCCAGACCGCGGAGCAGGCGGCAGCCGAAGGCGCTGCCCTGTTGCTGATTGACCGCTCGCCTTACGTACACGAACTGGCTGCCGTTCTAGCCCAGTCCGGAAGTCAGGTACTGGCGCTGGAGGCTGACCTTGAGCAGTGGCAGAGTACCGAGCAGGCGTTTGCCTCGGGCGTTGCCCATTTTGGCCGCCTCGATGTGTTAATCAATAACGTCGGGGGGACTATCTGGGCGCGGCCGTTTGCCGAATACCAACCGGAGCAGATCGAGAAAGAGATCCGCCGCTCGTTGTTCCCCACGCTGTGGGGCTGCCGTGCGGCGCTGCCCTGGATGTTGAAGCAGGGGAAAGGCAGCATCGTCAATATCTCGTCGGTGGCAACGGCGGGGGTGAACCGGGTGCCTTACTCGGCGGCGAAAGGCGGCGTTAACGCGCTGACCCGGTCGATTGCCATGGAGTACAGCGGCAGCGGTATTCGGATTAACGCCGTCGCACCGGGCGGGACGGAGGCGCCGCCACGTCTGACGCCGCGCAACGATGAGCAACCGAGCGAGCAGGAAAAGGCGTGGTATCAGCAGGTGGTCGATCAGACGGTGGCGAGCAGCCTGATGCGCCGGTACGGCACGCTGGCGGAACAGGCGAATGCGATCCTGTTTCTCGCCAGCGATGAGGCCAGCTATATCACCGGCGTGACGATACCGGTGGCGGGCGGCGATCTCGGTTAGCGGCGAGTGGCGTACCAGCAGAGCAGGGAGCCGAGACACACCATCCCGGCGCCCTGCCAGAAGGACCACGATAGCGTGGCGCTGAGCAGGACTGCCGCCAGCGCGGAAGAGAGCACCGGCGTGAAGTACGACGCCGCCGCCAGCAGGCTGACGTTGCCGTGCAGGATCCCGACGTTCCACGCCGCGTAGGCCAGCCCCAGCGCCACGGAGACCGTCATCAGCTTAATGACTACCGGCCAGCTAAACAGCATCGGCGGCTGGTCGCTGGCGAGAAATTTCAGCCATAGCGTCAGGGCGGTTAACAGGACAAAGAGGGTAATGCCATTTTTACCTTTGGCGTACTTCGCGGTCACTGTGCAGTACGCCGCCCAGATAAACGCGCCGACAAATGCCAGAATGTAGCTTAATGGGCTGGACACCACGTTATTGATGATTTCCTCGGGGTTGAGTCCGTGCTCGCCGCCAAGTACCCAGCTCACGCCGAACAGCGCCAGCACTAAACCGGGGATCACCAGCCAGCTGCTTTTCTGGCCATTAAAGAGAATGGCGAACAAAATCGTCAGGCTGGGCCACAGGTAATTGACCATCCCCACTTCAATGGCCTGCTGGCGGGTGGCGGCGAACCCCAGCGACAGGGCGAGGCAGATTTCATAGCTGACAAACAGCACGCTGCCGGCCAGCAGATAGCGGCGCGGGATCTGGCGCAGGTTGGGAAAGCCAACGGTAAAAATGAGCAGCAGGCCGCTGAGGCTATAAATCATCGCCGCGCCGCCAACAGGGCCTAACCCTTCGCTAACGCCGCGAATCAATCCGACCATCGTGCTCCATAAGATAATGGCGGCGAAGCCTATTGATGTCGCTCTCTTTTTTTGCATATTTAACCTGATAGTGACGCAAACGCAGCCGGAATTTATAACACCTTTTGCCGGTCGATGGTCGATATTTCCCGCCGGCGTTAACTCTTTGGTATTAGTCAAACTCGTCGCTGCTGACTATTAAGGGGGCGAGCGTTTTCGACCTTGATTTGACGCAAATAAAACAAAGGTATTGCTGTTAGTTTCCTCCGCGCGATGAATCAACATCCTGCATGGAGGAATGCAATGGACGTCAGCCGCAGAAAGTTCTTTAAGATCTGCGCAGGCGGTATGGCCGGAACCACAGCCGCCGCCCTGGGCTTTGCCCCGAAAATGGCGCTGGCTCAGGCACGCAATTTCAAATTGCTGCGTGCGAAAGAGATCCGCAACACCTGCACTTACTGCTCCGTTGGCTGTGGGCTATTAATGTATAGCCTCGGCGACGGCGCGAAAAACGCCAAAGAAGCGATTTACCATATTGAAGGGGACCCGGACCATCCGGTGAGCCGCGGCGCGCTGTGCCCGAAAGGCGCTGGCCTGCTGGACTATGTCCACAGTGAAAACCGCCTGCGATATCCGCAATACCGCGCCCCGGGCTCGGATACATGGCAGCGCATCTCCTGGGACGAAGCCTTTAGCCGCATCGCCAGACTGATGAAAGCCGACCGCGACGCCAACTTTATTGAAAAGAACGAGCAGGGCGTGACGGTTAACCGCTGGCTTTCCACCGGCATGCTGTGCGCCTCGGCGGCAAGCAATGAGACCGGCATGCTGACGCAAAAGTTTGTGCGTTCGCTCGGCATGCTGGCGGTAGACAACCAGGCGCGCGTCTGACACGGACCAACGGTAGCAAGTCTTGCTCCAACATTTGGTCGCGGTGCGATGACCAACCACTGGGTTGATATCAAAAACGCTAACGTCGTGGTGGTGATGGGCGGCAACGCCGCCGAAGCGCATCCGGTGGGGTTCCGCTGGGCGATGGAAGCGAAAAACAATAACGATGCCACGCTTATCGTCGTCGACCCGCGCTTTACGCGTACCGCGTCGGTGGCCGATATCTATGCGCCGATTCGTTCCGGTACCGACATTACCTTCCTGTCGGGCGTGCTGCTGTACCTGATCGAAAATAATAAGATCAATGCCGAGTACGTGAAGCATTACACCAATGCCAGCCTGCTGGTACGGGATGATTTTGCCTTCGAAGAGGGCCTGTTCAGCGGCTACGATGCGGAAAAGCGCCAGTACGATAAATCGTCCTGGAACTACCAGTTCGATGAAAACGGCTACGCCAAACGCGATGAAACACTCAGCCATCCGCGCTGCGTGTGGAATCTGCTCAGGCAGCATGTTTCCCGCTACACGCCGGAAGTGGTGGAGAATATCTGCGGTACGCCGAAAGCGGACTTCCTGAAAGTATGCGAGGTGCTGGCGTCAACCAGCGCCGCGGACCGCACCACCACCTTCCTGTATGCCCTGGGCTGGACGCAGCACACCGTCGGCGCGCAGAACATCCGCACCATGGCGATGATCCAGCTGCTGCTTGGCAACATGGGCATGGCCGGCGGCGGCGTCAACGCGCTGCGCGGCCACTCTAATATTCAGGGGCTGACCGATTTGGGACTGCTGTCGACCAGTCTGCCGGGCTATTTGACGCTGCCGTCCGATAAACAGAGCGATCTGCAAAGTTATCTTAGCGCCAACACGCCGAAGGCGACGCTGCCCGGGCAGGTGAACTACTGGAGCAACTACCCGAAATTCTTTGTCAGCCTGATGAAATCGTTCTATGGCGAGGCGGCGCAGAAAGAGAACGACTGGGGCTTCAACTGGTTGCCGAAATGGGATCAGGCTTACGACGTTATCAAGTACTTCAATATGATGGATAACGGCAACGTCACCGGCTATATCTGTCAGGGCTTTAACCCGGTAGCGTCCTTCCCGGACAAAAACAAAGTGGTGCGTAGCCTCAGCAAGCTGAAGTATCTGGTGGTTATCGATCCGCTGGTGACCGAAACCTCGACCTTCTGGCAGAACCACGGCGAGTCAAATGATGTCGACCCGGCCGCGATTCAGACCGAAGTCTTCCGTCTGCCGTCGACCTGCTTTGCCGAAGAAGATGGCTCGATCGCCAACTCCGGCCGCTGGCTGCAGTGGCACTGGAAAGGTCAGGACGCACCGGGGGAAGCGCGCAACGATGGCGAAATCCTGGCTGGGATCTATCACCGTCTGCGCGAGCTGTACCGTCGCGAAGGCGGGAAGGGCGCGGAACCGCTGCTGAAAATGAGCTGGCGCTATAAGCAGCCAGACCATCCGGAATCGGCAGAAGTGGCAAAAGAGAACAACGGCTACGCGCTGGCGGATCTCTACGATCAAAATGGCGCTCTGCTGGCGAAAAAAGGCCAACTGCTCAATAGCTTCGCGCTGCTGCGCGATGACGGCAGCACCGCGTCGTCGTGCTGGATCTATACCGGCAGCTGGACCGAGCAGGGTAACCAGATGGCGAATCGTGATAACGCCGATCCTTCGGGCCTGGGCAATACGCTGGGATGGGCCTGGGCGTGGCCGCTCAATCGTCGGGTGCTGTATAACCGCGCTTCGGCTGATATTAACGGCAAGCCGTGGGATGCGAAGCGGATGCTGATCCAGTGGAACGGCAGCAAGTGGGTCGGAAATGATATTCCGGAC
>NZ_PIOG01000067.1:0-1262 GCF_002810545.1 Klebsiella sp. A-Nf5
GATATCCTCGAAGCCTGCCAGGCCGCGGTCAATGCCGCCGACAACGGCAGCGACTTCATCAGTATTCCGCATGACATTTTCTGCGAGTGCCCGGACGAGTCCGTCGACTACGCGGTGATGGAGAAAACCGCCGACGCGGTGGTGGTCGGTCTCGATGCCGACTGGAGCGACGTCGGCTCCTGGTCCGCCCTGTGGGAGGTCAGCCCGAAAGACGAGCAGGGCAACGTCCTCAGCGGTGACGCGTGGGTGCACAACAGCGAAAACTGCTACATCAACAGCGACGAGAAGCTGGTGGCGGCCATCGGCGTGGAGAACCTGGTGATTGTCAGCACCAAGGACGCCGTGCTGGTGATGAACCGCGAGCGTTCCCAGGACGTGAAGAAGGCGGTCGAGTTCCTCAAGCAGAACCAGCGCAGCGAGTACAAGCGCCACCGCGAGATTTACCGTCCCTGGGGCCGCTGCGACGTGGTGGTCCAGACCCCGCGCTTCAACGTCAACCGCATCACGGTGAAACCGGGCGGCGCCTTCTCGATGCAGATGCACCACCACCGCGCCGAGCACTGGGTCATCCTCGCCGGCACCGGCCAGGTGACGGTCAACGGCAAGCAGTTCCTGCTGACCGAGAACCAGTCCACCTTTATTCCTATTGGCGCCGAGCACAGCCTGGAAAACCCGGGCCGTATTCCGCTGGAAGTGCTGGAGATCCAGTCGGGGTCGTACCTCGGCGAGGACGACATTATTCGTATTAAAGACCAGTATGGTCGTTGCTAATTTTTTTCGGGACAAAACGCAGAATGACACAGTTAACATGCTTTAAGGCTTATGACATCCGTGGTGAACTGGGCGAGGAGCTGAACGAGGACATCGCCTACCGTATCGGCCGCGCCTACGGCGAATTTCTGAAACCCGGGAAGATAGTGGTGGGAGGCGATGTGCGCCTCACCAGCGAGTCGCTGAAGCTGGCGCTGGCCCGCGGGCTGATGGACGCCGGCACCGACGTGCTGGATATCGGCCTGAGCGGCACCGAAGAGATTTACTTCGCCACCTTCCACCTCGGGGTGGACGGCGGCATCGAGGTGACGGCGAGCCATAACCCGATGAACTACAACGGCATGAAGCTGGTGCGCGAGAACGCGAAGCCCATCAGCGGCGACACCGGCATGCGGGATATCCAGCGCCTGGCGGAGGAAAACCAGTTCCCACCGGTGGACCCGGCGCGTCGCGGAACCCTGCGTCAGATATCGGTGCTGAAGGAGTACGTC
>NZ_PIOG01000166.1:0-607 GCF_002810545.1 Klebsiella sp. A-Nf5
AAGCATTCACAGCGTGGCTCGAAAATGCGTACACCTCATTTAGTTCCCTGTCTCGTCAGGCATTAGTAATCCTTCAACAGGTCCACAAGATAAGTGGTGATCGTGACTTTGTTTTCGTTGGCGATCATAACCCTCATAAGCCCATGAGTGAAAACACGGTGAACAAGGCACTGCGCGTCATGGGATATGACACGAAGGTTGAAGTTTGTGGGCATGGTTTCAGAACAATGGCCTGTAGCTCGTTGATTGAATCAGGGTTGTGGTCGAGGGATGCGGTAGAGCGTCAGATGAGCCATATTGAGCGTAACTCTGTGCGTGCGGCTTATATCCATAAGGCGGAGCATTTGGATGAACGTAGGTTGATGTTGCAGTGGTAGGCGGATTATTTGGACACAGTACAATGTAAAGCAATGACACCTTTTGAGTATGCTAAACATCATCAATCTTTGTGAAAATGGTAGCGGGCAGCCTAAATCTGACTTTGTAGTTAAGATTGTCGAGGCAATGTAAGATACCAACTTAGTTCTATCTCTGATCAGCACCTAACTTATCAGTTAGTTTTGATGTGTCTTGTAGAAGCTAACCTATTGTTTAGTTTCTAAAAACT
>NZ_PIOG01000084.1:0-1153 GCF_002810545.1 Klebsiella sp. A-Nf5
TTATATGCCCTACTCAGTAACAACAAAGATCAGTACGTTGATAACGTGATAAATCACAGTGAGACAGGGCTTTATACTCGCGTGCGGGCCCTGATTTCCAAATATGAATCCGTACTGGAGGCAGAAGAATATTTCCGGTTTACACCTGAGGTTATAGCTGAACTGAAACGAGCCTATCACTATCTGTTTTGCCAGAGACTGGACGGGCTCTTTAACCGGTGTAGTGAACTACTGTGGAGAATTGCTGTAGATAACAGCGACCTTGAATATCTATATAGGCTGTTTAAAAGTAGTTCCATAATATGGCGGGTAAATTCCATGCCAGAGAAGGAACTAATATTTGCAAGTGAGCTGGTCAGTATTACCACACCCACCAAGTTGGCCAACGGGGAAGTGGAATATCTTCAGATACGAATCCGGGTACTACGCAACAGTTATGAACCTGAAAATGATGATTCTATCGTCTGTGAACAGTAACATGACTCATGTCTTGTAATATTTTCCTACTGTTGCATGGATTTTCACAGTACAGGTGTATGCGAGATAACTCGCGGGCCGATGCCATCCTAGACCGCCTGATGCATAACGCACATCGGCTGGAAATGAAAGTTGAATCGATGAGAAAACGACTGACACAGGTTGACTGAAAGTGAACGGTAAGTGTTATAAAAAGAAGTCAGGGCGCTAGGAAATAACGCATTCACGTCCCTCCGGAATAAGTGTTCATCTTCGCTAGAATACGCAACAAGCCGGACAGACCGGTGCCAGGTGCTTAATCCTCGGGAAAACTGGCCACCAGGGCGTTACCCAGTCCAGACAGTTCCTTCCTGTCATTCGGCGTTAAATGACAGGAATGGGGTATCTTCTGTACGCAGGTGCAATATTAGACGGCCCGCTCAACTGAGACTCTGTTCCAGTGTGTCCAGAAGGTGCGAGAGATCTTCTTGGAGGCCAGAGGCGAATTTTTCACCCTTTTCAGGCATGCGGCTTACATAACGCTCGGCATCCTCAACCAGCCGTCTGAGTAATATTATGATCCTGCTGAATGCGCTGATCTTTGCGTCTGCTTTCAGATTCAGATACGCAAGGTCGGCACGTTGAAACGCCTCTTTCATTCTTGATACCCAGGCTCTTGCCACAATATACTCCTGAT
>NZ_PIOG01000223.1:0-1241 GCF_002810545.1 Klebsiella sp. A-Nf5
GACAGGCAGAACCGCCTGAACGCGCAGGTACAAAGTTTTTGGGTAACGGACGGGAGGATCACAGCATCATCGACCATGCCAGCAAACCCAGCCATCGGAACGCAACTGACCTCCAGTCCGGTACGCTCATTGATGGCCGGGCGCGGGGCCTATGGTGACGTGGACGGGGCTTACGTACAGATGTACATGGAAGAGCAGGTCGGGACTGAGCACCGGCTTGTGCTGTACGCGGATGGGTTCGGACGTACTGACGCATGGATATTCCGTGCTGGCGGCACCATTTCCACTGGCAAAGGGGACGTCCTGACTACCGGCTCAGACGTGCGGCTGAAAGAGGATTTTACGGAATCTCAGGAAGGTGCCTCCAGGCGCATTAACGCGCTGGGGGTATGCGAGTTCAATATGAAGGGCGAAACACGCAGGAGGCGTGGGTTTATAGCCCAGCAAGCTGAGAAAGTTGATGACCTGTATACCTTCCCCGGCATCGAGCAGGAGATTGATGGCGAAATATTCAGGGTGATGAATGTGGATTACACGGCCATCATCGCCGATTTGGTGACCGTGGTACAGGATTTGATTAGGCGAGTTGACGACCTAGAAAGTTGAGGAGCATAAAAAATCCCCCGGAGGCACTTGCCGGGGGCAACTGAAACGACATTAATTGCTGTGTACATCACAGAATAATTTGCAGTAAACGATAAGTAAGTTCAAGTAAAGTTCTACTGGTCAGATGTTGTGTCGTTTTTTAATAACCTACCAAAATTAATAATGCAATAGTGCTAAATCCTGTTGGGTTTTCATGTTTAAGGATTTAAAACTAAAGTAATACTTTTCATCAGATAGAAATCATAAAAATAGATTCAGGGAAATGGATGCTAAATATTATTATTGACACGTTTATAATTAATTGAGGTGCAATCTTGTAATTTTTACACCCATGTTATAAATTTGTAATGCAGGGCAGTTTTATCTTGTAATTTCGTGGGTTGTAGTGATATCGGTTCTTAGCGATTTTTAATAGGCTTTCTATGTTAACAAATTTCCCGGATGAAAAATACATATCTGATAGAAATTCATCGTTTATTAAACGAGTATTTTTTTTACGTCAGATAGGTGTCGTTCTTTGCTTTCTTCCTATATATTCTGTCCTCCAGGAGCAGTCACATCAAAAAATAACAATAGCCTTGTTAATTCTGAATGCACTCATCTGGCCATCGGTTGCTTATCTGGCAAGCATGATG
>NZ_PIOG01000104.1:0-574 GCF_002810545.1 Klebsiella sp. A-Nf5
CGATAACTTCAATTCAAACCTGGATAAATTTTCTGGCGACATTCCTAACTCACAACCAGCAGGCAGGGCTCCCGCCGGGAAATAATGCGAGGATTCTATTTTAATTCGTTTATTCAGTTTATGAATTAGACTCGTTTCTTTTTCTTCTTCTTTGCTTTCGCTTGCCTTTAAAATTTTAAGGCACTCATCATCAAATTTCTCTTGTAAATTATACAATACACCATCACTTCCTCTTAAAATTACACCGTTAAGATTAGTTAACTCTTCCATTTCTATGCTCTTGTTTTTCTGAATTAACCACATAACATCTATGTATTCAGATCCTAACATTGACAACTCAAAAACATTACCTTCAAGATATTCTATGTCCCCATACTCCCACTCAACTCTACATACGGAGTTACAGTAATATTCAAAGCTTTTCTGCGCCTCTGACAATTCATTACCCGAAGTACTTTTCAGAAATAAATTATATGACTTCATAATATAATCATTTTCTGCCTTTAAATATTCCTCACCATCCTTTGGGTGATTGTCTCCAAAGAACAGGTTTTCAAAGTCAAATGATTTTTTT
>NZ_PIOG01000200.1:0-951 GCF_002810545.1 Klebsiella sp. A-Nf5
ACATCGCGATAGCTGGCGGATTGTTTTGCATAACCACGGGCTGACTGCAGCAGCACCCGCAGCGCGCTATCCCACACTATCCCCTGCAGGTCACTGTACGGCCAGAGATCGGGTTCACGGATAAACGGCACCAGGTAATCTATCCCCTGCTTCACTCCTCGCCCGTCGCGGATGGTGTTCCAGCGATCGAATTCGACATGCTCGGCATAGCGATTCAGCAGCAGATGCGCCTCCAGATTAAACAGCGAGTAATGGAACGGAATGGTGCGCTCAAGCTCCATGGTCTGCTTGCCATCCTGGTCAATCTGCGCCGCCATTCGCTGGGTGATCCCCTGCGCAATGATCCGCGCCGCCAGCCCTTTATCGCCGTAGAATAGCGCGTTAACCGTCCGCTGGGCGTCGTACCAGGTGCCGTGGTTGTTGTGCCAGACATACTCTGAATGGCCGATTTCGCTGTAGTACATCCAGTGGTTAAAATCCCGGAACCACTGATGCAGGCCGATAATATCGTCGGTATCCAGCACGTTCGCCGGGCTAATCAAGCCGATGGTATCGACCACCATCCACATTAAGCGAGTGTCTATTAGCCCGGTGCCGCGACCGGAGACAATCCCCGGAATTGCCTGGCCGTAGTTCAGATGCGGATTCATTCGCGTCTCTGAATCCAGGAACCAGCAGCGGATCTGCATGGCCGCCGCCTGGGCGTAGTGGCGCTGACCGGTGAAATACCACGCCAGTCCCAGAGTCAGACAGCGTTCGCACATGCGGATAATGCGCGAGGTGTCGGTATCGTTATTTTCACACTGCGGATTGATATGCCCGTCGCGGCGAATATACGGCAGCCCGTTGGGGCGCCGTGGGTTCGGCCACCAGTAGGTGCCCAGGCTGTAGTAATCGTGCGCGTCGCCGCTCGCCGGCCGCAGTTTTTTATGCACAACGCTTTCCGGCGCT
>NZ_PIOG01000046.1:0-1220 GCF_002810545.1 Klebsiella sp. A-Nf5
GAAAACACATTGCCTGCAGTAGCGCGTCAATTGCACGCCGGCGCAACAGGGGTGGCATCCTGTGCCGCTTACCCAGCGAACGCAAAAACGCCACATGAATGGAAAAATCAAAACGGGACGTGAAGCCTTCGGCTTTCGCCATCAGCTTACGGCAGAACGGCAGTGTTTTTTTGCCTTCACGCGCCATAAAACGTGGCTCAGCATTTTTCACTTGCACGTAATGAAACGATTTTTGGGGATTCTGTTCTGTCACCGCTTCCTGCGCTTATGTTGCACGGAAGGAGTAAAGCACAGAAACTGATCTTGAAGTTTTCTGAGCATGTACATATACTCCCTGCATAGAGCAACACGTTCTATGCAGTTTATGAAGGCCCCGTTAATCTTTTCGCTCCGCCAAGAATGAAGAAGATTATCGGGGTTTTTGCTTTTTGATTCCGGGGTTAAACCTCAGCAGAACCAGTTCCCTGCCACATTACGGCGTGGCCAGCCAAGAATATCTAAACGATCTGTAATCTAGCACCCATAGCAGGTATGATCAAGAATGTGACGTCGTTACGTCAATTCCTAGTTTCGCAGATTCCCTTTCAATCAGCCTCTCAATCATTTCTGCCTGAGTAATTCCTTCATTCTCACACATGATTTGAAGCTGGTTTTTAAGCTTATCCCGCACAAATACTCTCACCTCTTTGTGCGTCGCTTTTTTTCGGGCAACAGCTTTCTGCTGACGTTCAGCCGCAGAAACAGGATTGCCCTTTCTATAGGGACGTTTAGATGAGGAAGTAACTCCGTTAGCGACCTGTGACATCTCTGCCTCCTCAAGCATATAACTGAATACTTGAACAAAGATACTACACGTCGCTACATGCAGCGAGAGTTACGTTATTTTTTGTTATATAACCAGCCCTTGTTGGCGCAACGAGCAGGTTATTGAGCGAGGGGGTTAATACGAGGAACTCCAGTCTTTTCCCGTCTCCCAACGAGTTTGCCAGTGCTGCAGATAGCGTTGAGCAACGACTGGATCATCCCACACGACAAGCACGTTCTCTGAATTGGCCCGATCAGCGGCTCGGGTGTAGTTAAAAGACCCGACTTCAATATTGCGGCCGTCAGCAATGATGACTTTGTCGTGCATGATTTTGTACTGCGACACTGCGCGAACCGGGATGCCGGCATTGGCCAGAAAATTCATGGCCGCCAGACTCGCCTGGTTTTGCTTGCCG
>NZ_PIOG01000198.1:0-690 GCF_002810545.1 Klebsiella sp. A-Nf5
GCAGAGCTCGCTGGCAGGCCAGAAACACGCTGCGCAGATCGACGGCCATCATGGTTTCCCACATATCCAGAGTGATATCGGTGCAGGGAGCCTGGGTAAGCATGCCTGCATTGTTGACCAGCACGTCAATCCCTTCATAGTGCCCCAGGCAGGCATCCACACCAGCCGTTGCCCCGTCGACCTCGCCGACATCAGCCACCACGCCATAGCAATGCGCCCCAATTAACCGACAACGCTGTACCACCCCTTCCAGTTTATTACGGTCCCGGTCGGTGAGTATCAGTCGTGCCCCTTCCCCGGCAAAAAGCAGTGCGATAGCCTCGCCGATACCACTTGCCGCGCCCGTCACAACACAACGTCTGTTTTGCAACTGCATAGTGGCTCCTTAATCCGGCCAGCGGACGGTCAAACCACCGTCGACAATAAGGCTTTGCCCGGTCAGATAACGGCTTTCGTCGCTGGTGAGAAAAGCCACTACGCGAGCGATATCATCCGGACAGCCAACCCGTCCCAGTGGAATCGATCTGGCTGCTTTTGCCAGCCCCTCCGGCCCCAGAGAGTTCTGCTTATCCAGCGACTGTGGGGTTTCAATCAATCCGGGGATCACGGCGTTGCAGCGAATACCTCGCGGTGCAAGCTCAACGGCCAGTGAGCGACAAATCCCTGGGACTGCGGCTTTCGCCGCCGCGT